>CAINDT010000130.1 GCA_903847495.1 uncultured Actinomycetes bacterium | reverse complement strand
GGCATCCACTCGGGCGACTCGGCCTGTGTGATCCCGCCGCTGTCGATCGGCGCGGCCGTCGAGACCGAAGTCCGGCGCCAGACGATCGAGCTCGCTCGCGCCCTCGGCGTGGTCGGCCTCGTCAACGTCCAGTACGCCATCCGCGACGGTGAGGTCTACGTGCTCGAGGCCAATCCGCGCGCGAGCCGCACGGTGCCGTTCGTCGCCAAGGCCACGGGCATTCCGCTCGTCGATGCCGCGGTGCGCGTGGCACTCGGCGAGCGCGTCGAGGATCTCAACATCGACGAGGCAACGCCGGGCATGGTCAGCGTCAAGGAGGCCGTGTTGCCGTTCGCGCGCTTCCCCGGCGCCGACGCCCTGCTCGGCCCCGAGATGCGCGCCACGGGCGAGGTGATGGGCACGGGCCCCGACTTTGCCACGGCGTTCGCGAAGGCGCAGCGCGCGGCCGGCCAGGCCCTGCCTAGTGCTCATCCCGACGGCACGACGGGTGTGGCGCTGACGGTCAACGACCGCGACAAGCCCGCCGCGGCGTCGATCGCGCAGCAGCTCGTCAGCGCCGGCTTCACCGTCTACTCGACGGAGGGCACGGCTCGGGCGCTGCAGCAGATGGGCATCAAGGTGCACCAGGTCGCCAAGTTGTCGGAGCCGGGGGACACGATTCCCGACCTGATTCGCGACGGCAAGATCGCGCTGGTCATCAACACGCCGCTCGGTATGGGCGCGCGTGGCGATGGCTACGAGATCCGTCGCGCCGCGGTGCAGTACCGCGTGCCGTGCATCACGACGATGTCGGGTGCGGCGGCTGCGGTGCAGGCGATGAGCATGGCCTGGAAGGTCGATGCCAAGGCGCTGCAGGATCTACACCGCGCGATCGGGGGCGCCGCGTAGTGAGCGCCGCGGCCGAGCAGACGACGCGGCTCGGCCCGTTCACTGCGCGTGTGGTCGGGAGCGAGCCGCTTGGCGGTCTCACCCTCGTCCGCGTCGAGCTCGACGCCCGCACCTCACTGGGTGAACCGGGCCAGTTCCACATGCTGAGAAACGCCGCCGGCCGCGACTACCTCGCGCGCCCGGTCGGCTTGATCCAACTCGACGACGGCGTCGGCTTCGTGGTCGACAACGCCAGTGCCCAAGCCGATCTGGTGGGCCCCGAGCTCGAGATTCTCGGCCCGCTCGGCAAGGGCTTTGACCTGTCGGCAACGAGTGCCGAGACGACGCTTTTGGTCGCCGCGGGCTTCGGTTTGACGGTGATGCCCGCAATCGGACGCTTGCACACACGTATTCGGCTGATTGCCGGTATCCGGCAATCCGATCACACGCCTCTCGCGCACCTTGTCGCTGGTGTCACATTGGATACCCCGCGAATCGCGCCGGATCTCGTCACGGACCCCCTCGAGGAGGCGCTCGCGACGGGTGCGTACACCCAGGTGCTCGCCGCCGGCCCCGGCCCGATGGGCAAGGCTGTCGCCGAGATCTGCCAGCGCCACGGCGTGCAGAGCCAGATCGCACTCGAGGCCCCGATGGCCTGCGGCTTCGGCGGGTGCTATGGCTGCGCGGTCGAAATCGACGGCACGTGGAAG
>CAINDT010000129.1 GCA_903847495.1 uncultured Actinomycetes bacterium | reverse complement strand
TTGGCGCACAGGCGGTTGAGCACGGCCACGGCGTCGGGTCCTGTCACGTCGAGCTTCCCGAACCCGGACTGGTCGAAGACCGCAGCGGTTTCGCGGGCGGCGAGGTGCTCCCGGCGGTGGTCCTCGAACCAGGACTGGCGCGCGAAGGAGTACTCCACCACCGGCGTCGTACCCGGATCACCGAAGACGTTGGGGCGCTCCATGCCCGCCTTCTCGCCGAACCACGCGCCCGCACGCTTGAGCGTCTCATGCACGGGCGAGGTGCGCAGCGGGCGCCCTGTCAAGAGCTCGCGGTTGGGATAAGCCATCAGGTAATGCGTGCCGAGCGCCTCGGTGACGCGCTGGCGCAGGTACTCGAGGTTGTCTTGCTCGGGGGCAAAGCGGGCGGGGTCGACCATGCTCAGGTCGAATGGCGCGTAGCCCTCGATGATCCACGAGGCCAGCGCCTCGCCAACGCCGCCACCGAAGGCCATGCCGGCGGAGTTCATGCCGGCGGCAATCCAGATGCCCGGCACGCTCGGCGCTGGGCCGAGCAGGAAGTTCGAGTCGGGCGTGAACGACTCGGGACCATTGACGAAGCGCTCGAAGCCAACCTCTTCGAGGATCGGCAGGCGATGCTTGCCCTCCGTGAGTGGCGGCTCGAAGTGCTCCCAGTCGTCCTCGAGCAACGCGAACGAGAACGGGTACGGAACCGGGTCGACCTCCCACGCCTTGGTGACGGCCTGGAAGGCACCGAGGCGGATCTTGTCGTGCACGGTGAGGTAGTACGTGCAGCCGTCGGCATCGCGGGTGCACGGGTACATATCGATGTCGCCGGAAATCGGGTTGGAATCGGCGTAGTGATGCTCGACCGGGGCGAGCGGCACGCTGATCCCGTACTGGCGGGCCAGGTCGCGTGTCCACATGCCCCCCGAGAGGACGATCTCCTCCGCCTCGATCAGATGGCCGCCATCGAGCTCGACGCCGGTGGCGCGACCGTTCTCTACGCGCAGCCCGGTGACGCGCGCGTGCTCGCAGATCGTCGCGCCGCGCAGTTGGGCCCCCTTGGCGAGAGCGCGCGCCACGCCCGCCGGCTCGACCTTGCCGTCGTCGGGGATGTACAGGCCGCCCACGAGGTCATCACCGCGCTGGAATGGGAAGAGGTCGATGGCCTCCTGCTTGCCCACCATCTCGACGTCGATGCCGAGGTGCTGCGCCATCGCGCCGGTGCGGCGGTACTGGAACATGCGCTCGTCGTTGCGGGCCACGTAGAGCGTGCCGCACTGCCGCCAGTCGACCTTCTCCCCCGTCTCCGCCTCGAGACCGGCGTAGAGCTTGGCCGACGTGTCGCACATCCGGGCGAACGTGCTGCTT
The DNA here is from genome assembly GCA_903847495.1 of uncultured Actinomycetes bacterium. Lineage (GTDB taxonomy): Bacteria > Actinomycetota > Thermoleophilia > Gaiellales > F1-60-MAGs149 > F1-60-MAGs149. The sequence goes on along the minus strand of CAINDT010000129.1, from coordinate 3,378 downwards.
GCGCGCAGCCGCCCGACCATGCCAGCCGCATGCCAGGTGGTGCCGCCGCCGATCTCCGACTGCTCGAGCACAACGACATCCCGCTCACCGCCCTTGGCGAGGTGGTACGCGATCGAGGCGCCGATCACCCCGCCGCCGATGATGACGACGCGCGCGCGGGTCGGTACAGTTGCCGTCATGAGGGAACCTGTCTGGACACGTTTTGATCAAGGTCGCAGACATGTCTAGTCATGTCAAGCGCACGGAAGACGACGTGGTGAAGGCCGTGGCACGGCGCTATGGACAGGTGGATCGAGATGTCCCTGCACACGTGCGCCTCGCCTCCGCTCTGCGCGACACCATCGCCAGCGGCGAGCTGCCGCCCGGCGACACGCTCCCCGGGGACGCGGCTCTGATGGAGGCGACGGGGCTCGCACGCGGCACCGTCCGACAGGCCGTCGCCACGCTCCGCGCCGAGGGCCTCGTCCAGACGCGGCAGGGCGCCCGTACTTCCGTGCTCCAGCGCCCACGCCTGCAGCCATTCTCGGAACTCCTGTCCTTCACCGCCTGGGCACGCCAGCAGGGCGCGACGCCGGGCGCCCGGATGATCGAGCTGGTGCGCCGCGCCGTCGATCCGGCCGTTGCGGCCGAGCTTCGCATCGGCAGCGACGAGCTCGTCTGGACGATGGTGCGCGTGCGCCTGCTCGACGGCGTGCCGGTGATGGTCGAGCACACCGCCTATCCCGAGCACATCGGCGTGCTGCTCGTGGACGCGGACCTCGAGGCGGGCAGCGTCTACGCAGCGCTGGCCGAGCGCGGCGTCGAGGTGGCATCCGGACATCACCGCATCAGCGCGATCGCGGCGGAGGCCGTGGATGCCGAGCTGCTGCGGGCGCGCCCGGGCACGCCACTCCTGCGTCAGGAGCGCACGGTGTTCGCCAGCGACGGAACACCGATCGAGCACTCCGACGATCGCTGGCGCGGTGATTCGATCGTGCTCGACGCGGTCAACTCCGTGCAGGGCTCGCAGCTCTCTCGCCGCGCGCCAGACTGACCGGAGCCCGCACCGTCGGTGTGTGCCGGCACACATCTCGCATGCCTGCGGGTTTCCCGCGTCAGATCTCCTGCGCCGCCGCGTCAGCCCCGGTACAGACGCAACGAAGCGGCAGACGACCCCGCAGCGTTCTGGACACATCGGGCGGCCGGTGCCGACGACCCACCGGCCGCCCACCTGTGTCGCCTCGGGCGTCTACCCCAGCTCGAGCGTGCGGGCCGCGACATACGCATCGACCTCGCGCTCGACGTCCGCGTCGATCGACGGCGGCACGTGCGCCTCGAGCCGCTCGCGCCAGACGACCTCGGCCCGCTGCTCGGCCGTCAGCGACCCGGCCGCGCGCCAGCGCTCGATGTTCTGCTTCGACGCCACGACCGGCCGGTGGAAGCACGTGCGGTAGCGCTCCATGGTGTGATCGACGCCGAAGAAGTGACCGCCGTGGCCGACCTCGCGAATCGCGTCGAGCGCGAGCGTCGCATCATCGATTTCGATCGGTCCGTACTCGACCATCAACGACCCGATCATGTCGACGTCGGCGATCAGCTTCTCGAAGCCCGTCACGAGGCCCGCGTCGAGCCAACCAGCCGCGTGCATGACGACGTCGGCATGGCCATCGAGCGAGGCCTTCAGGATCTGCATCGATTCCCACCCCGCCTGTGCGTCGGTGACCTGACTGGTCGTCAGGCCACCACCGAGAGCTCGGGTTGGCAGGCCATAGTGGCGCGCCAGCTGGCAGCCGAGGACGACGCCCTGTGCAAGCTCGGGCCCCGAGAAGCCGGCAGCGCCCGACTGCATGTCCGTGATGGGCAGGCCCGAGCCGATGAGCACCGGCGCGCCCGGGCGCACGGTCTGGACCAAGGCGATCGCGGCAAAGGCCTCAGCCAGCATCTCGGCCGTGCCGCCCGCGATCGTGACGGGTGCCATCGCGCCGAGCATGGCGCCGGGCATGATGATGCCGGCCTGACCGTGCTCGGCAAGCAGCATCATCGCGTCGGTCATGCGCTCGTCCCAGCGCAGCGGCGAGACGGAATTGAGGATCGCCGTCATCGCACAGCGCCCGTCAAGCCCCCCGAGGACGATGTCCGCAATGCGCATGCTGTCGAGCGTGGCGTCACGCGACGAGACGGCCGCCATGAACGGCTTGTCGGACTCGACCGCCAGCGTACGCAGCAGGTGCAGGTGCCGATACTCGACGGGCACGTCCTGCGCTTCCGTCACCACGCCGCCCGCAATGTCGAGCTCGTCGGCATCCTGGATCAGCGCAACGAGGTTGCGCAGATCGGCGAGCGAGCCATTTCCGCGCTCGCCGCCCTTGGTCACAAACGGCGCACCGTACGCTGGAGCAAATGTCGTGATGCCGGCGCCAAGCTCCAGTGACCGCTCAGCATTGCGCGCGTGCCAGGTGAACGTCGACGGCGTCTGTGCGACGAGGCCGGCCACCCAGTCGGCATCGAAGTAGACCGTCTCGCCCTCGACACGCTGGCCCGCCTCTTGCAAGAGCGTGAGCGCGCCGGCGTGCTCGAACTGCACACCGATCTCGCTGATGATCGTGCGCCACGCTGCATCAAGGCGCGCAATGTCGGTGGCGCTGAGGATCTCCACGGGCGGGCGCGCAACGCGTAGCATCCGTGCAGTTTATGCCTGACTGCCGCTTCGAGATAGTGTCGCCCCGCGTCGATCGCTTTACGCCCGACGAGCGCACCGATCGGCCAGTGCTGGGGGCAATTCGCGGCACGGCCGGCACGCTGATCGTCGACGGTGGCGCGTCGCCCGCCCACTTGGCTGCCTTCGTCGCTGAGCTCGACGCGCACGACCGCCCGCCGATCGTCGGCATCGCGCTGACGCACTGGCACTGGGATCACTCGTTCGGCTCGGCTGCGCTCGACGTGCCCGTGCTCGCGTCGGAGAAGACGGCCGCGGGCGTCGCCGTGCAGGCTGGCTACGCGTGGGACGAGGCAGCGGTGCGCCAGCGCGTCGACGACGGACTCGAGCTCGCGTTCTCCCTCCCCCATCTGCTCGAGGAGTTCAGCGAGGCCGAGCGCACGTCGCTGCGCATCGTCGTGCCGCAGATCACGTTCACTGAGTCGCACAAGGTCGATCTCGGCGATACGACGGTCGAGCTGCGTTGGGTCGGCGGCGACCACGCTGACGACTCAATCGTGATCTGGGAGCCTGAGGATCGCGTGCTCTTCCTCGGCGACGCACTCTACCAGTGCCTCTGGGGCGACCCGGTCTATCTGACCGTCGCCGGGACGCGCGCGCTGCTCGACCGCCTCGCGCCGTTCGACCCGGTGTTCGCACTGGAGGGGCACGATGACGACGTCGCCGACGCCACCGCCTACGCC
>CAINDT010000128.1 GCA_903847495.1 uncultured Actinomycetes bacterium | reverse complement strand
CAGGGCGCCGTGGCAATCGGCGTCCTCGCCCTGCTCGCCGGCGGCGCGCTGAGCAAGATCGCCTTCATCGGGTTCCTCCCCTTCGTCCTCGTCGGCGTCTGGATCGCGTGGAAGCAGATGCACCTGCTCGACCGCTGGGTACCGCGCGTCGTACCGCGCGGTCGTATCCTCGGCGCGCTGGTGATGATCGTGCTTCTGGCGATCTCGGCGATCGTGGTCGTGCAGCCCGCCCGCTCCTGGGCGCGCGAACGTGGCGACGTGAAGAACGCCGTGGCGCTGTCGATCCAGGCAGAGGCCCAACTCGCGGCCGGCGACATCGCCGGCGCGCGCGCCTCTGTGGATGGCGCGCTGCAGGCCGCCCCCGGCCTCGGCCAGGTGATCGCGACGTCGCAGAAGGTGATGGTCGCGCAGATCGCAGCAAACCAGAACGCGCAGTTCGCCGCCCAGGCCGCCTACAACCGCGCCGAGGCCGACTTCAAGGCCGGCCGGCGCGAGCAGGCAATCGCCGCGATGACGGCACTCGGCGGCTTCGCCGATGCCCCCGCCCGCGTCGCCGCCTTCAAGAGCCAAACCGCGATGAACGAGTTGCGCCGTGCCGAGAAGGCCCTCGCTGCCGGCGACGCCGCGGCCGCCTTCGAGGCCTACGGCAAGGCCGTCTCGATCGATCCGAGCGTCAAGGACGCCGCACTGATCAAGCGCATCTCCACGGCGCTGCGCGCCGGCTCGTAGCCGGACTTCGCCGACCGGGCTACGCTTCCGCCCCGCGTGGACCTCGACGTCATCTTCCTCGGCACCGCCGGCTCGGTGCCCTCCGCAACGCGGCAGACCGCGGCCACGCTCGTGCGCCGTGGCGGTGAGCGCATCCTGATCGATTGCGGCGAGGGGACACAGCGTCGGCTGATGCAGAGTGTCGCGGGCCTCTCCGACATCGACATCATCCTGATCACGCACGGCCATGCCGATCACATCCTGGGCCTGCCCGGACTGCTGCGCACGTTCGCGCTGCGCGAGCGCACCGCCCCCCTCGCCCTGTACGGCCCCGAGGGGATCAAGAAGGTTCTGCGCGATCTCGACTCCGTGATCGGCAAGCTGCCATACCCCTTCGCCGTCGTGGAGGTGGAGCCAGGCGGCGAGATCGCAAGCGGCGACTACCGCCTCGAGGCCATCGGCACGCGACATCGCGTCAAGAGCGTCGGCTGGGCACTGATCGAGGATGATCGTCCCGGCCGCTTCGATGTGGACCGGGCGCGCGAGCTCGGCGTCCCGAACGGTCCCCTGTACGGCCAGCTGCAGCGCGGCGAGACCATCACGCTCGACGACGGCACCGTGGTCGACCCCGCTGGCCTCGTCGGCGAGACGCGCCTCGGTCGCACGCTCGTGTTCTCCGGCGATACCCGTCCGTGCGACGCGATCGTGGCGCGCGCCGTCGACTGCGACCTGCTCGTGCACGAGGCGACGTTCCTCGACGAGGACCTCGAGCGCGCCCGCGAGACGCAGCACTCCACCGCGCGCGAGGCCGCCGAGATCGCCGTCGAGGCACGCGCACGCATGCTCGCACTGACGCACGTCTCGATGCGCTCATCGCCGAAGCAGATCAAGGCCGAGGCTGAGGCCATCCACGACAACGTCGTGGTGCCGCGCGACCTCGATCTGATCGAGATCCCGTTCCGCGAGCGCGGCGAGGCCCGGCTCATCAAGAACGGCGGCCGCCCCGAGGATCACTGACCGCACGCCACCGTCTGGTTCAATGCGGGTATGCGGCGCCTCACCTGGACCCCAGACCTGATGGAGGCGGAGATGATCGCCGGTCTGCTCGACGGCGAGGGGATCGCCGTGGTCATCAAGCGCCCGATCGGCATGGACGTCCCCGGGTTCCTCGCGATGGGGCCACGCGAGCTGTTCGTCGACGACGCCAAGTACGATGCAGCGGCGGAGATCGTCGAAGCCCACTTCGGGCTGCGATAGGCCTCCGGGAAGTCGCGCGACCGGCGCGACGTTCACCTGATGAGGCCCCCCGAGCCTCGACCATGGCCCACGACCCACTCGAACTCACCTCCGGCGCCGAAGTGCGCAAGGCCTTCTGGCCCACGCTGCGTCGCGGCGTCGGCCTGATGCGCGACCACCGCCTCGTGCTGGTGATCTCGATCGTGCTGGCCATCGCCGGCCAGGTCTTCACGATCGCCATCCCGTGGGCCACTGGACGCGTCGTCGATGAGGCGATGAAGCCGAAGGACACCGACCAGCTGAAGTACCTGATCGGCCTGATTCTCGCCCTCGCGATCGGGCGCTTCATCATCATGTACCTGCGCCGAATCATCTCCGGCACGATGGCCGTCAACATCGAGCGCGACCTGCGCAACCTGGTGTACCACCACCTGCTGTCGCTGTCGTTCCCCTTCTTCGACCGCAACCAGACCGGCCAGATCATGAGCCGCGCGACCGTCGACCTCACGACGCTGCGTCTCTACCTCGGCTACGGCATCCTCTTCTTCACGCAGCACTCCGTCAGCATCATCGCCGTCATGGTGGTGCTGTTCTGGATGAATCCGCTCGTCGCGCTGATGGTGCTGGTGATCGTGCCGCCGCTCGCGCTGCTCGCGATCCTCTACTCGCGCCGCTCGCAGCCGATCGTGACGGAGGCGCAGCAGGCGCTCGCCCAGGTGACGACGCAGGCCGAGGAGAGCGTCGTCGGCGTACGTGTGATCAAGGCGTTCGGTCAGGAGGAGCAAGAGGTCGGTCGCTTCCGGGATCGAGCAAACGACGTCTTCGCGTTCAACGTCGAGGCGACGCGCCTGCGCGCGCAGTACGTGCCGATCATGGACTTCCTGCCAACGATCTCGCTGGCGCTGCTTATCGCCGTTGGCGGCTACGCGGTGATCACCGACCGCATGAGCCTCGGCGACTTCGTCACCTACAGCCTCCTCGTGGCGCTGATCGTGATGCCGCTGCGCATGCTGGGCAGCTGGATCGGCGATACGCAGCGGTTCGTCGCGTCGAGTCAGCGCATCTTCCAGATCCTCGACATGCAGCCGAACATCGAGGACGCCGATGATGCGCTGCCGCTGCCAACCGGCGGCGGCTCGATCCGCTTCGAGGGCGTCACCTTCGGCTACCGCCCCGAACAGCCGATCGTGCGTGACATCGACCTCGATATCGCCCCCGGCACGACGGTCGCGATCATCGGGCGCACCGGCTCCGGCAAGACCACGCTGACGCAGCTCGTCCCCCGCTTCTACGACGTCACCACCGGTCGCGTGCTCGTCGAGGGCATCGATGTGCGCGCGCTCCGCCTCGACGAGCTGCGCGGCGCGATCGGCACGGTCGCGGAGGACACGTATCTGTTCAGCGCGTCGATTCACGACAACATCGCCTTCGGACGTCCCGAGGCATCGGCAGCCGAGGTGAAGCTCGCCGCCGAGCGGGCGCAGGCTGCGACCTTCATCGAAGAGCTGCCCGACGGGTACGACACGCTCGTAGGTGAGCGCGGCCTGACGCTCTCCGGCGGCCAGCGTCAGCGCATCGCGATCGCCCGTGCGCTGCTCCTCGATCCGCGCATCCTGATCCTCGACGATGCAACCGCCTCCGTCGACGCTTCCACGGAGAGCCGCATCCGCGACGCTCTCGAGGAGGTCATGCAGGGCCGCACCACGCTGATCATCGCCCATCGGCTCTCGACGATCGCGCTGGCCGACCGCATCGTCGTGCTCGACGACGGCCGCGTCGTCGCCGACGGCACGCACGACGAGTTGATCGACACGAACGACGTGTACCGGGAGATCCACGACCACGGGCTCGTCGATCGCCGCTTCGTCAATGCCGACGGCGATCACGTGATCATCCCGGTCGGACACGAGGAGGACGCGTCGTGAGCCGCGGTTGGGGGCCGGCCGGCGGCGAGGTGGTCTCGGGTCGGGGCAAGCGCAAGCAGGGGCTGCTGCGCATCCGCCGCCTCGGACAGTACGTGGCGCCCTACCGTCTGCGCCTGCTCGGCGCGATCGTCGCGATGTTCGGCGTGCTCGGCTGCACGCTTGCGCTCCCCCTGCTGATGAAGTCGGCAATCGACTCGGCGATCATCCCGCGTGACACGCAGCTGCTGGTGATCATCGCCGGCGTCGTGATCGGCGTCGGGCTGGTCGGGATCGCGCTGTCACGCGTCGAGACGTACCTGACGGGCTGGGTCGGCGAACGCGTGCTGAACGACCTCCGGGTCGACCTCTTCCAGCACATGCAGAGCCTCTCGATGGGGTACTTCGAGAAGCAGCGCACCGGCGTCCTGATCTCGCGGCTGACCAACGACGTCGAGGCGCTCCAGCAGCTCGTCACCGACGGCCTCACCTCGACCGTGCGCAACGTGCTGACGCTCGTGGTGGCCGGCGGCATCCTGCTGTTTCTCGACTTCCGTCTCGCGCTCGCCACGATCATCGTGTTCCCATTGATGGCGGTGCTGACGTTCGTCTTCCGCGGGCAGTCGGCCAGGGCGTACGGGCAGATGCGCTCGCGGCTCGCGCTCGTGACGGCCTCGCTGCAGGAGGACCTGAACGGCATCCGCGTGATCCAGGCGTATCGCCGCGAGGCCAAGAGCCGCGCGCAGATCGCCGAGCTGAACGAGTCGTACCGCGACGCCAACCGCACCACGGTGACATCCAGCGGCTGGTACTTCCCGACCGTCGAGTTCCTCGCCGCGGTCGCGACGTGCATCGTGTTCGGCTACGGCGGGTACCTGTACGTCGACGGCACCATCGAGATCGGCGTGCTCGTCGCGTTCATCGGCTACCTCGCCTCGTTCTTCGATCCGGTGCAGCAGCTGAGTCAGGTCTACAACACGTTTCTCGCCGGCACCGCGGCACTCGACAAGATCTTCGACGTCATGGACGACGAGCCCACGCTGGTCGACGAGCCCGGCGCCACCGCGCTTCCGGCGCTGGCCGGCGCCGTCCGCTTCGAGCACGTGCGCTTCGGCTACAACCCCGAGCGCCCGGTCGTCGACGGTCTCGACCTCGACATCAAGGCCGGTCAGACCGTGGCGCTCGTCGGCCACACCGGCGCCGGTAAGTCGACGATCATCAAGCTGCTTGCGCGCTTCTACGATCCGCAGTCCGGGCGCATCACGATCGACGGCCACGATCTGCGTGCGGTGACGATCGCCTCCTTGCGCGACCAGATCGCGATGGTGCCGCAGGAAGGCTTCCTCTTCAACGGCACGATCCACGAGAACATCGCCTTCGGCCGCCCGGGCGCCACGCGCGCCGAGGTGGAGGCCGCCGCGCGCGAGGTCGGCGCGGATCGCTTCATCGAGCAGCTGCCCGACGGCTATGACGAACGAGTGGCCGAGCGCGGCGGCCGTCTGTCGATTGGCCAACGCCAGCTGATCGCCTTCGCACGCGCTCTGCTCGTCGACCCGCGTCTGCTGATCCTCGACGAGGCCACCTCGAGCGTCGACATCCAGACTGAGGCGCACATCGAGGAGGCGCTGGCTCGGCTGCTCGCCGACCGCACGGCGTTCGTCGTGGCGCATCGCCTCTCCACCATCCGCAATGCCGATCTGATCGTGGTGCTCGAGCACGGCAAGGTCGTCGAGGCTGGTTCGCATGACGAGCTGCTCGAGCGCGGCGGTCGTTACCGCGGCCTCTACGGCGACTGGGCCGAAGCCACGGCCCGATGAGCCGTCGACACCTGCCGACCACGGTCACGCGGTTCGGTCTGACTGCGCTCGTGATCGCGATCGCGGTCTTGGGGCACTGGCTGATCCCCTCTGCGATCGGGTTGATTCCCAAGCTGGTCGCAATTGCCCTACTGGTGCTTACTGCGCTGTGGTTTCTGCAGCGGTGGGAGAAGCGCCGGCGGGCGCGGCGCTAGACGAGGATCACGTCGAGGCCGTCGAAGGCGAAGAAGTCCACGTCCTGCGTGACAACCGGCAGCTCGTGTTCGAGTGCTGTGGCGGCGATCAGCGTGTCCTGCATAGAGGGTCGGCGTCCACGACGGCGCTGAGCTCCCATCATGGTCCCGAAGCGACGCGCAACTGCTCGCGTCACGTCCAAGACCTCCAACGTGTCCTCAACGGTAATCAGCGTGTGACTCCGCACAGCGCGAACGTCAGGATCGGTGGCCATGTCGACTCCGAGCGCCAGCTCACAAAGCGTGACCGACGACACGCACCCGCGGAGCTGCCGATCAGGAACGAGACCGCGCTGTTCTCGCGCCACGAACACCGAAGTGTCGAGTACCGCTCTCAGCGCGGAAGGTCCCGCCCCGCAAGGACCGCGTCTACATCCCGCAGCAGATTCGCGTCCGCCAGCGGAATGCGCTCGAGAATCTCGGAGAGAGGTAGTGTCTCGCCGGGCCTGAACATCGGGTTGCGTGGCTGCGAACCGCGGGGTTCGCGCCGCTCATTCGGAGTCTCGTCGGTCATGCCATCAAGGTAGCACCGGCTTGTGTCACATGACACGCGCAGAGGCGCGCAGCATTCACAGCCTCTGCGGCCGGCGGCGGTCCGACATGAGCAGCACCAGCACGCCCGTCAACAGAAGCAGTACCGCGACAATCAGGTTGAGACGGAATGGCCCGACCATGTTCGACGGGTCGATGCGCACGAGTTCCATGAGGACGCGCACCGCGCCGTACAGAACGAGGTAGGCGCCGACGATGCAGCCCGGTCGGAAGCGCTCGTGTAGCGGTCGCCACAGGAAGCCGAGCGCAAGAAAGATGCCGACGTTGAGCAGCGACTCGTACAGAAAGGCTGGGTGGAACTGCTCGTACGTGGCGTAGCCGTAGGGACGGAAGGCCTCGTCAACGTGGAGCCCCCACGGCAGGCTCGTCGGCCAGCCGAAGAGTTCCTGATTGAAGTAGTTGCCCCAGCGTCCGATCGCCTGCGCCAGCGGAATGCCGACGATGGCACAGTCGAGGAACGTCGCAATCGGCCAGCCGCGCACGTTGGCGTAGAAGACAAGGGCCAGCACGCCGCCCGCGACGGCGCCGAAGATGCTCAGCCCGCCGTGCGCGACGTCGAAGATCCCCGTCGGGTTCGACGAGTAGACGCCGTAGTCGGTAACCACGTGATAAAGCCGGGCACCAACGAAGGCCACGGGAGCCGCGAGCAGACACGCCCAGGCGGCCTCGATGCCGTCGCCGCCGCCACGCTGCCACAGTCGCGCGGTGATCACCACCCAGACGAAAAACCCGAGCAATACGAACACGCCATAGAGCTGAATGTGCAGCGGACCGAGATCGAGCGCTTCTCCGGGCGACGCGGGCACGGACACAGACTACGACGGCGGCACGCCGCCGGGGGCTCAGCGGCGCGCGCCGAGGATGAAGATCAGCATCGCGATCGACGTGAGCGCCGCCACCAGGTAGGTGCTGGCTGCCGCGGTCAGCACGCCGCGGGCCGCTGGTGCCGTGTGCGTATCGATCATCCCATCCTCGCGGAGGATCCGCATCGCACGCCGCGAGGCGTCGATCTCGACCGGCAGCGTGACGAGGTGGAACAGCAGCACGGCCGAGAACAGCGCGACGGCGACCCAGATCAGACCCGCGAAGCCGGCGAACACGCCGAGCATCAGCGGCAGCACCCACAGCTGGCTGGCGATGGCGGCGCTCGGTGCGAGCGCCGAGCGGACGCGGAACATCGTGTGCGCGGTGTGGTGCTGCAGCGCGTGCCCGCACTCGTGCGCGGCGATCGCGACGGCAGCGGCCGAGGAGCGGTTGTAGATCTGGTCCGACAGCCGGATCACCTGCTCCCGCGGGTCGTAGTGGTCCGTCAGCGGCCCGTCCTGCGACGTCTCCACGCGCACCTGCATGGCGCCATGGCGGGCGAGGATGCGGTGTGCGGCCTCGGCACCGGTCATGCCCGCCGGCACATCCTGCGCACGCGCCACCGCGCGGCGCACCCACGCCTGCGCGGCGAAGCCCGCGACCATCGGGAGGAGGAAGAGGACGAGGAACATGCTCATGCCCTGAGTATGCCTCCCGTTTCGACGGTTTTCCTGACGGATCGGCACCGTCTTGGCGGAGCGGAGAAGCGCAACCGCATCCGCCTGCGCGTTGCTAGGCTTCGCCGCGTCATTGGGGGATCGTCTAATGGCAGGACGACCGGTTCTGGTCCGGTTAATCGGGGTTCGAGTCCCTGTCCCCCAGCCTTGATCGTCCGGAGGCCGGTTCGCACGTGCGAGCCGGCCTTCGGCGTTTCTGCACCGGAGCACGGGCGAGCCCGTTCCCGTCTTTCCGCCCCCGTGTGTCGCCACCGAATCGCGCCGCGTGCAGCGACTTCCACCGGGTTGGCGTCTCGGCCGTGGCGGAGTCCGCGGCGAAGAACCCCGCATGGGCGTAATCCCCGGCGCACTCTTCCCGAACGCGGATCGCGTACGCGCGGTGCGCGACGGCATCATCGCCTTGGCGCCGCCCAGCGGGACGCCGCTGGACGATCCGCAGGCGGTGGCGATCGCCGACCTCTTCGAAGGCGACGTCGGCCTCCTGCTCTTCATGCGGGAGCACCCCGGCCACTGGATCTGCCTCTCGGGCAACGAGATGGGCGATGGTCCGGTCGCCGTCGACAAGGAGGTCTGGCACTCACGCCTTGTCGAGGCCGCCGAGGAGCACCACGCCTTCTGGACGCGACTGTCGGAGACGACGCCGCCGACCAACTGGTAGCGGCGACGCAAGGCACCACGGGTTCTGGCTACACTGCCGCTGCTCGAGAGAGCACCTGGCGCATTCGTCTAGGGGCCTAGGACGCCGCCCTCTCACGGCGGTAGCACGGGTTCGAATCCCGTATGCGCTACTCGCGGAGCCCGTCGCACCAGCGGCGGGCTCTTCGCGTTTCCGAGGTATGCGCATCCACCCTGCGTGCGACGCTATCCGGGTGGAAGCAAGCGAGGGAATCGGGATCCGACGGGGCCGCCTCGAAGGCATCTCGGACGGCATCATGGCGGTGGCGATCACGCTGCT
>CAINDT010000127.1 GCA_903847495.1 uncultured Actinomycetes bacterium | reverse complement strand
GCGTCCGGCTGGGAGATGTTCTTCGGCCGCCTCGATGCGCTGATCAGCGGGTAGGCTGCGAGGCATGCGGCCCGGCATCGACATCAAGCGCACGTTCCCCGCGGCCCCGCAGGCGCTCTTCGATGCGTGGACGCAGGGCGACCTGCTCGCGCAGTGGTTCGGTCTGCCGGACGCGCAGGTGGAGGCCACGTGCGATGCGCGCGTCGGCGGCGCCTGGGAGTTGACGATGCACAGCCCGATGGGCCAGTTCGGCTTCACCGGCGAGTACGCGGCCGTCGACGCCCCCTCCCACCTCGTCTACACGCTGCAGGCCACCGGGCAGGACGGGGTCGAGACGTGCACCGTGAACCTCGCGCCGCACGGCGACGGCTCGGAACTGCACTTCACGCAGGACGGCAACAACCTGACGGTCGAGCAGTACGAGCAGGCGACCGCCGGCTACACGGTCTTCTTCGAGCGCCTCGACGCGCTCACGCGCGCCTAAGCCGACGCGTCGCGCACAAAGGCGTCGATGCCGAGCGGCGAGCCCGTGGCCTGCTCCACGAGCCGATCCCAGCGCAGCGAGGCTCCTGGACGCAGCAGCCGCTCCGCGATGAGCGGCCCGACCGCAGCCGGATTCGCGGCCGGTGAGCCGGCCCCTGTCTCGCGCTCCGTCCACTCCTCGACCTGCGAGGCGAGAATCTCTCCGAGCAGGTAGTTGTGGTAGTAGCAGGGCGCCACCGCGAGGTGGATCTTGGAGGCCCAGGCGTTCGGCACGGGCGCGAGTGGGCGCGGAATGCCCTGGTAGCGCTCGACGAGGTCCCACCACACGGCGTCGAGGTCGCCGTCGGGATCGGCGTAGAACGCCTGCTCGAAGCGCGTCATAACCTGCACCCAGGCGGCAAGGATCAGCAGGCCGCGACGCAGCGTCGCCGCGTTGATCGGATCCTGCGCCGCCGCGGCCGGTACGCCGGCGTAGCGCTCGAGGAACTCGGGGTCGCGGCCGCGGCGGCCATGCAGCATCGCCATCGCCTCGGTCGTGAGGATGTGCGCAGGATCGCGCAGCAGCCATGGTAGGTCGACGTCGAGCGACAGCTCATAGATGGCGTGACCGAGCTCGTGCAGCGTCGTCTCCAGCCAGCGCACGGTCGGCACGAGATTCATCAGCACGCGAATATCGCCCTGGCGATCGACATGCATCATGAACGCGTGCTGGTCCTTGCCCGGGCGCGGCAGCAGGTCGGAGTGTGCGAGCACGCCCTCGACGTCGTGGTCGAGGTCCGCGAAATAGCGGCTGCTGGCGCCGAGGGCATCGACGCCTCCGATCACCGGGTCGAGTGGATCGGGTCCGACGCTCGGGGCGTCCTGGCCGAAGACGTCGATCATGTGCCACGGCTGGAAGAGCGCGTCGGCGGAGAGGCCGAGGACAGTACGACGTTGGGCCTCAATCGCGGCGCGCTCCACGTCCCACGCCGGCGCCAGTGCTTCGTGCAGCGCGTCGAACATGCCGTACAGGCGGGACTCGTCGAGCTCGTCGAGCGCCAGCGCCATCGCGTAGTGATCGCGGTGGCCGGCGGCACGGGCGGCCTCGTTGCGCAGCCGTGCCAGCTCGCGGAGACCGGCGGCGACCTCGCCGCCGACGAGGCGTGCGCTCGTCCAGACCGCCTGACGCTCCGCGGCGTCGGCGCTCTCGTTGAGCACGCGATCGACGGCCGCGGCGTCCAGTTCCTGCCCGTCTACCGTCGCTCGGTAGCGCGAGTGCGCGGCCATCAGCTCGGTTTCGAGGCCGACGATGCGGTCGATCAGCTCGGCGGGGCGCTGTCGCCCTGCGGTCATCAACCGCAGGACTTCGGCTCGGCGCTGCTCCAACGGCGAGTCATCGACCGCAACTGCCGCAGCCGCGACGGCCGGTTCCGCAAGCGCG
>CAINDT010000126.1 GCA_903847495.1 uncultured Actinomycetes bacterium | reverse complement strand
CGCGCTTGCGGAACCGGCCGTCGCGGCTGCGGCAGTTGCGGTCGATGACTCGCCGTTGGAGCAGCGCCGAGCCGAAGTCCTGCGGTTGATGACCGCAGGGCGACAGCGCCCCGCCGAGCTGATCGACCGCATCGTCGGCCTTGAGACCGAGCTGATGGCGGCGCACTCGCGCTACCGCGCCACCGTCGCGGGCCAGGAGCTCGACGCCGCGGCGGTCGACCGCGTCCTCAACGACAGCACCGACCTGGCCGAGCGCCAGGTCGTCTGGACCAGTGCGCGTCTGGTCGGCGGCGAGGTGGCTGACGGGCTGCGCGAGCTTGCACGGCTGCGGAACGAGGCGGCGCGTGCCGCCGGGTACCGCGACCACTACGCGATGGCGCTCGCCCTCGACGAGCTGGACGAGACGCGCCTGTACGCCATGTTCGATGCGCTGCACGAGGCCCTCGCGCCAGCGTGGGGCGCAGAGCGTGCCGCGATTGAGGCACAACGCCGCGAGGCGCTCGGGCTCTCCGCGGACGCGCTGTTCCAGCCGTGGCACATGATCGACGTGTTCGGTCAGGACGCCCCGAGCGTCGGCCCCGATCCGTTGGAGCCCGTGATTGGTGGCGTCGATGCCCTCGGCGCCAGCAGCCGCTATTTCGCGGACCTCGGCCACGACGTCGAGGGCGTGCTCGCACACTCCGATGTGCTGCCGCGCCCGGGCAAGGACCAGCACGCATTCATGATGCACGTCGACCGCAAGGGCGACATCCGCGTGCTGATGAACCTCGTGCCGACGGTGCGCTGGCTCGAGACCACCCTGCACGAGCTCGGCCACGCGATCTACGAGCTGTCGCTCGACGTTGACCTGCCGTGGCTGCTGCGCGACCCCGCGCACATCCTCACGACAGAGGCGATGGCGATGCTGCACGGCCGCCGCGGACGTGACCCCGAGTTCCTCGAGCGCTATGCCGGCGTGCCCGCCGCGGCCGCCCAAGATCCGATTAACGCCGCCACGCTGCGGCGCGGCCTGTTGATCCTCGCTGCGTGGGTGCAGGTGATGACGCGCTTCGAGCAGACCTTCTACGCACAGCCCGATGGCGACCTCGACATGGTCTGGTGGGACCTGGTGGAGCGCTACCAGGGCATCCCGCGCCCGCTCGCGCCTGTGCCCAACGCATGGGCCTCGAAGATCCACCTGGCCGTGGCGCCCTGCTACTACCACAACTACCTGCTCGGAGAGATCCTCGCCTCGCAGGTCGAAGAGTGGACGGCGCGTGAGACGGGTGCCGGCTCGCCCGCGGCGAATCCGGCCGCGGTCGGCCCGCTGATCAGTGAGCGGCTCCTGCGTCCGGGCGCATCACTGCGGTGGGACCGGCTCGTCGAGGAGGCCACGGGCGCACCGCTCGGCATCGACGCCTTCGTGCGCGACGCGTCCTTCTGACCGCGCCGCGGCCGTCTCCTGCCCGTCAACGTCGCGTCGGAGCGGGCTGTTCGCTCGCTACACGCGTGGTGTTGAAGCGGTGAATCGCGTGTGGCAAACTGGCGCCGGTGCGGTTGGTCGTCGGCCGCTGCCCGTCGAGGAGGGAACCCCCGCTCTTGCGCCGTCTGCTGATCCTATTGACCATCGTCGGCGCGTTTGCCGCCATCGTCGGAGCGCCGACCTCGGCGCTGGCCGGCGGCTGTCCCGGCGACCAGTCTGTGATGACGAGCACGAGCAACAGCTCGGCCGTCGTCAAAGGCTACGTCTGCGCGCAGGAGGACCACTTCCCCGACATGTCGATCGGCGCCGGCAAGAGCCACTCTGTGACGTCCACGGCCACGTCGGCCTACGCCACATGGTATTCGTGCCACGAAACGTCGTCGTCCGCGGTCAATGTCGGCTACGCGACCGCGTTCGGCAGCGCCACGTACACCGCCGACAACACGCTCACCCCGTCGAACACGCGTCACTGGGGTGCCGGCATGCTGTGGACTCTCGGCAACACGACGCCGAGCGGCTTCTCGAAGGGCTGCAGCTGGTCGAGCAGCACGATGTGGGACCACCCGCCGGCGATCCTCGACATCACCAGCATCTCGGGCACCTACCCGCCGACCGCCACGGCCGGCGTGGTCGCCAACATCCCGGTCACCGTGAGTCCCAGCTCCGCGACGGGTCTGGTCGCCGTGGAGGACCATGGTGTCCCAGTCGCCTCGGCGCAGCTGTCGGGCGGCAAGGCGACGATCCCGTGGATCCCCGCCGTCGACGGCACCTCGTCGATCGTCGTGGTGTACGCGGGCAGCAGCAGCAAGACGCCGGCGCAGGGCAGCAGCACGCATTCGGTCACGGTCGCCGGCGGCACGGGTGTGGCGATCTCCGCGGCGAGCGGCGCGGGGGCGACGGTCAATCTCACGTCCGGGACACCGGTCTCCGGCACGGTCACGCTGATCGACACCACCGCCAAGGCGGCGATCGGGACGGCCAACGTCGCGAGCTTCACCGGATCGGCCACGGCGAACGTGCTGTTCTCCTACGCGCCGAGCAAGAGCTACACGATGGTCGCGGTGTTCTCGAACGCGCTCGGTCAAAAGGTCGGCCAGTCGTATCCGTTCACGTGGAGCTCGACAGGCGCCTCACCCGCGAGCCGCTCCTCGTCGATCACCGTGGCCGGCGTACCGACGAGCACCGTCACGGCCGGCAAGGCGTATCCGATCACGGTGAACGTCTCCCCGGCGTCGGCTACGGGCATCGTCGCCGTCGAGGATGCGGGCCATGCCGTCGCCTCCGCGACGCTCAGCGGCGGCGCGGCCACGATCAACTGGACGCCCGCCACCGACGGGCAGTCGCGCTTGACGTTCATCTACACGGGCGATGCGTCCAATCCGTTCGTGATGTCGGCGCCGTCGACCTCGTGTCCAGCGGTCGCCGCCACCAGCACGGCGCCGGCGCTGCCGGCGGCCACCAACTGCGTGCCGGTGGCCGGCGGCATCGGCGTGACGATCAGCGCCGTCGCCGCCCAGAGCTCCACCAGCGCCTCGGCGACCGTGGGGGTCACGCCGACGACGTCGGCGGGCTCGGTCGTGCTGCTCAATGTCGGCACGTCTCCGCCCTCGAGGCTCGGCTCGGCCACGCTCGCCAGCGGAGCGGCGACCATCGCGTTCCCGTACACGGCGGGGTCGCTCTACACGGTGGTCGCGAAGTACTGCACCACCGCCACGACCTGCCCGGGGCAGTCGTACCCTGTCACCTGGTCCTCGGTGAACGGCGGCACATCGATCGCCGCGCAGGTCGCCCGCAGCGCGGCGCGGCTGAATACCATCCCCACGGGTCTGGAGAAGCTGGCCCCGGCGGCAGCCTCGAGGCAGGAGCCGCTCGCGGCGGAGGCGGCGGTCCTCGCCGCTGCGCCTATGGCCGACCCGCAGGTGTCGCTCGTGACGCGGCGGACCACCAGCGGCCGGGTACATAACGTCGCGTGCCCTGCGGGGACGCGGCTGATCAACGCCGATGCCGTGACCAACGGCCCGGTGGACGACATCGAGTTCAGCTCGTACTCGAGCACCGGCGTCCGCGTCGTGCCGTCCCCGTCGGACCGGGGCAAGCAGGTCACCAGCCAGCTGACATGCCGCCCGCGCAGCGCGAAGGCGACCACGAGCGGTGACATCGTCTACGGCTCGATCTTCCCGAACCGGATCGAGCTGGCCGGATCGCTGATGATCGGCTTCGGCGGACCCGGCAAGGACCTGATGACGTCGACCGTCGCCGGCTCCACCCTCTGGGGCGGCCTCGGCCATGACGTGCTGTTCACCGAGGGTGCCGGTGGCGTCGTGGATGGTGGACCCGGCGCCGACGTGATCATCGGCGGCGGCAGTGGGGCCCACCTCCTGATCGGCGGCCTCGGCGGCGACTCGATCACGAGCTCGTTCGGAGCGGATCTCATCAACGTCCGCGATGGCGAGGCGCATGACACCGTCACCTGCCGCAGCGCGTCCGTGCGCGTCATGGCCGACGCCGGCG
>CAINDT010000125.1 GCA_903847495.1 uncultured Actinomycetes bacterium | reverse complement strand
GAGGTGGGGTCGTCCTGGCAGCTGTACGACGCGACGCTTCGCGACTCGCACCCCGATCCGGGTATCAAGACGGCGACGGAAGCGCTGCGCACCTCGTCGAACATCGGCGTCGCCAAGCTGGCCTACGAGCACCTGTCGTCGGCAGGCAATCGCGGCAGCGTCCTATCGCAGTGGATCGACCGCTTCGGGTTCGGCATGCCGACCGGCATCGACCTGCCCGGCGAGGTGCCGGGCACGGTACCGGCCTACGGACAGTGGTCGGGCACATCGCCGCTGAACATCCCGATTGGCCACGGCATCGCGGCGACGCCCATCCAGATCGCGCAGCTGTACGCCACGATCGCCAACGACGGCCTGCAGATCCAGCCGCACGTCGTGACGCGCATCGACGGACAGGGGCCGGTGCAGGTGCCGCGCAAGCGGATCATGTCCGCTCGTTCCGCGCGGGCGCTGGCGCAGATGCTGGAGGGCGTCGTGTCCGACCAGGGCACCGGCTCCGCGGCGGCGATCCCGGGCTACTCGGTGGCGGGCAAGACCGGCACCACCAAGAAGCTTGACAACGATGGCACGTACTCCGACCGGCGCTACCTGTCCTGGTTCGTGGGCTTTGCGCCTGTGCGCAACCCCAAGGTGCTGACGCTGATCATGGTCGATGAGCCGCATGGCGGCCAGTACTACGGCGGCGAGGTCGCCGGGCCGGCCTTCGCGAAGCTGACGGCGCGGGCGTTGACCGCGCTCGGTGCGCAGATGGATCAGCCGAGCGCGGCTACCGCGGGCTGAGCGTGCGTCGAGATGGCCGCGACAGCGCGCACTAGACTCCGTCAGGTGCTGCTCTCGGACCTCCTCGGTCCCGTTCACGCGCGGGCGACGACGCTTCCCATCGATGGCGTGGACGTCCGCGACCTCGCATACGACTCGCGTCGCGTGCAGGACGGGACGCTGTTCTTCTGCGTGCCCGGTGCCACGACGGACGGGCACGACCACGCCGCGGCGGCGATCGAAGCGGGCGCCTGCGCCCTCGTCGTCGAACGCGAGCTCGACGTCGCCGTGCCGCAGATCATCGTCACGTCCTGTCGAGCCGCGATGGGTCCGATCGCCGACGTCTTCTTCGGTCGGCCGAGTGAGCAGCTGGTGCTCCTCGGAGTGACTGGCACCAACGGCAAGACCACCACCGCGTACCTGCAGCACGCGATCCTCACCGCCGCCGGCCATTCGACCGGGCTGCTCGGCACCGTCGAGCGCCGTATCGGCGGCGTCGTGGAGACGGCGCAGCGCACGACGGCTGAGGCGATCGATCTGCATCGGGACTTCCGTCGCATGGTCGATGCGGGCGACACGGCCTGCGCAATGGAGGTGTCCTCGCACGCGCTGGACCAGCACCGCGTCGGCGGCGTGCGGTTCGCCGCGGCCGCCTTTACAAACCTCACGCAGGATCACCTCGACTACCACGGGGACATGGAGGCGTACTTCGCGGCCAAGGCGCTGCTGTTCGACGGCCGCTGTCCGACGGCCGCCAACGCCGACGATGCCTACGGCCAGCGACTGCCGGCCGACCTCCGCTTCGGAATCGGCGCGCGTGCCGCGGAGGTCCGCGCCGAGGACGTGCGGTACGGCCCCGGGGGCACGTCGTTGCGCCTCTGCACGCCATGGGGCGAGGCCGAACTCGCGCTGCGCCTCGTCGGGCGCTTCAACGTGGAGAACGCTCTGGCTGCGGCGAGCAGCGCAGGGCTAGCCGGCGTCCCCTTCGAGGCGATCGTCGCCGGGCTCTCCGCCGTCGCCGGCGTGCCGGGGCGACTCGAGGTGGTTTCGACCGAGCAGCCCTACGGTGTGATCGTCGATTACGCGCACACCGCCGACGCGCTCGAGAACATCCTTCGCGCCGTACGCCCCCTCGCGACCGGGCGTGTGATCGTGGTGTTCGGCTGCGGCGGCGATCGCGACCGCGGCAAGCGCCCGGCCATGGCCCGTGCCGCCTGCGCGCTGGCCGATCACGTGATTATCACGACGGACAACCCGCGCAGCGAGGATCCACTGGCGATCATCGCCGAGATCGAGGCGGGCGCCGACGGCCGTCAGGCGGTCGAGGTCGACCGTCGTCGCGCGATCGAGCGTGCCATTGGGATGGCCGAGGCGGGCGACGTCGTCGTGATCGCCGGCAAGGGCCACGAGCAGGGGCAGGACGTAGCCGGTGTCATCTCACCGTTCGACGATCGCGAAGTGGCACGCGAGGTGCTCGCATGATCCCGCTCACCCTCGCTGCCGTCCCAGCCTCGGTCGTCATGCGCGGCAATGCCGAGGCGCTGGTCACCGGGGTCACGATCGACTCCCGTACAGCCGGTCCCGGCGACCTCTTCGTCGCGATCCGCGGCGGCATCGATTTCATTGAGAGCGCGGTGGAGAACGGCGCGCTCGCCGTGGTCGTGGAGGAGGAGCAGATCGATCGCGCCCTGGCGACCGACATCCCCAACGTGCTCATGACGTTCTCGAGCATGCGCTGCCTGCAGTTCCTCGGCGATGTCACGGCCACAGCGTCGGCAGCGACCCGCGTGGGGGTGACCGGCAGTACCGGCAAGACCTCGACGAAGGACGCCATCGCGCATCTTGTCGGCGGGCAGCGACGGACCGTCGCCGCGCTCGAGGGGCACAACAACGAGCTCGGCTATCCGCTCACGCTGACGCGCCTCGAACCGGATACCGAGGTGATCGTCTGCGAGCTCGCGATGCGGGGGAAGGGGCAGATCGCCGAGCTCTGCGCGCTCGCCTCGCCCGACATCGGCGTGATCACGAACGTCGGCGTGGCGCACATCGAGCTGCTCGGCTCGCAGGAGGCGATTGCCGAGGCCAAGGCCGAGATCACGAATGGCCTGCGCGAGGGCGGCACGGCCGTGATCCCCTTCGCAGAACCGCTGCTCGATCCCTTCCTGCCGGACGACATCACGATCGTCACGTTCGGGGACGAGGCCGGCGCCGACGTGCAACTCGTCGATCGCCGCATTGATCCGACGGGTCAGGATCTGACCTATCTCGTGCATGGCGAACTGCTGAGTCTGCGAACCAACCTCATCGGCCGTCACCACGCTCGGAACCTCGCCGCTGCGCTCGCCGTGTGCGTCGTGCTCGGTCTCGATCTCGGCGACGTCGCCGCGCGCGCAGCGGACATCCCGCAGCAGCGCTGGCGTGGCGAGACGAGCATGCTGCCGGGCGGCGTCGAGGTCGTGAACGACGCGTACAACGCCAATCCCGCCTCGATGGAGGCCGCTCTACGGCTCCTCGGCGAACTGCCGGCCGACGGGCGGAAGATCGCCGTGCTGGGGCTGATGGCCGAGCTTGGATCCGAGGCGGAGCGGTACCACCGGGAGGTCGGCGCGCTCGCGGCCCGGAGCGGGGTAGATATCGTGATCGCCGTGGGGGATCTCGCACGCGCGTATCTGGATGGGGCCGGCAGCAGCGTGGACGGACGGTGGGTCGCCACCGCCGACGAGGCGGTGGACCGCCTCGCCGAGATCGTGCGCACGGGCGATCGCGTGCTCGTCAAGGGCTCGCGCTCCGCTGGGCTCGAGACGATCCCCGAACTGCTCGCCGAGCGCCTCGAGGCGGGCGCATGACCAACGTCCTCGCCTCCGGCGTCATCGCGATCCTGATCTCCGTCATTGCGGGGCCCCGTTTCGTCGAGCTCCTCCGCAAGTACAACGTGGGCCAGCGCATCCGTCTGGAGGGACCGGAGGGGCATCAGACCAAGTCGGGCACCCCGACCATGGGCGGCCTGCTGATCATCATCGCCACGGTGGTGCCGTACCTGATCTTCTCCTCGTACGGCGCGCGCAGCCTCGCCGTGCTCGGCGTCATGCTGGGCTGCGGTGCGATCGGCTTCGTCGATGACTACCTCAGCGTCATCCGCAAACGCTCGCTCGGGCTGAAGGGCCGCTACAAGATGCTGGCGCAGGCCGCGATCGCCGCCGTCATCTGCGTCGTCGCGAGCCACGAGGGCATCTCGACGCGGATCTTCGTGCCCCTGTTCGACATCCACGTCGAGCTCGGGCCGGTCTGGTACGTGCTGGTGTTCCTGATCATCGTCGGCGCCTCCAACGCCGTGAACCTGACGGACGGCCTCGACGGCCTCGCCGCCGGTACGTCAACGATCGCGATGCTGGCCTTCACTGCAATGTGCGTGATCGGCTTCCAGGTGGGGCAGCGTGCGTTGTCCATGCCCGGCATCGACGATCGCGTCGGTGGTCCCGGGCTCTTCGACCTCCAGCGACAGACGACCGAGACGCTCGATCTCGCCATCCTCGCGGCGGCGCTGCTCGGCGCCTGCGTGGGCTTCCTGTGGTTCAACAGCTATCCAGCCGAGGTCTTCATGGGCGATACCGGGTCCCTTGCCCTCGGCGGCGCGCTCGCCGGATTCGCCATCTTCACCAAGACCGAGTTGCTGCTGCCCCTGATCGGCGGCATCTTCGTCGTCGAGGCCGCCAGCGTGATCATCCAGGTCATCAGCTTCCGTCGCTTCGGCCGGCGCGTGTTCCTGATGGCGCCGATTCATCACCACTTCGAGATGAAAGCCTGGAGCGAGACGAAGATCATGTTCCGCTTCCTGATCATCGCGTCGATCTTCGCCTCGGTCGCGTTCGTCCTCTACTACGTGCGCTTCAACCAGTACGCATGACCGGGGCCCTCGACCTCCCGCGCCTGCCGATCGTGCTGGGCGCCGGCCGCTCGGGCTTGGCCGCCGCGGCAGCGCTGGCTGACGCCGGGCGCGAGGTGACGCTCGTCGACGACGATCCGGCTGGCGTCTCAGGCGCACCCGTACCTGTCATCGGGCCCGACGAGGTCGACTACGAGGGCTGCGAGGCGATCATCCGCAGCCCCGGTGTCGCCAACGGCCACCCGGTCCTCCAAGCGGCGCACGAGCTGGGCATCCCGATCTGGTCCGAGGTGGAGCTCGGCTATCGCCTGCTGCCGCCGCGAGCCCGTGTGATCGGCGTGACGGGCACCAACGGCAAGACGACGACCACCGAACTCGTCGGCGCGATGCTCCACGCCGCCGGACTGCCGTACCAGGTCTGCGGCAACGTCGGTATCGCCCTCTGCGAGGTGGCTCCGCACCTGCCAGAGGGGGCGATCGTCGTCTGCGAGCTCTCGAGCTTCCAGCTCGAAGACATCGTCAGCTTCCACTGCGATGCGGCCGGGCTGACGAACATCACACCCGATCACCTGGATCGCCACGGCTCGATGGAGGAGTACCAGCGCATCAAGCTCCGCATCTTCGAGACGCAAGACGAGCAGGACACGGCGGTGCTGAATGTCGATGACCCGTTCTGCGAGGACCAGCGCCGCGTGCCAGGCGACGCCGAGGTCGTGCGCGTGCGGGGCATCGATGCGGACGAGCTGGGCTTCGCCGAGAGCCGTCTGCGCGGCGACCACAACCGGGAAAACGTCGCGGTC
>CAINDT010000124.1 GCA_903847495.1 uncultured Actinomycetes bacterium | reverse complement strand
CGGGTGCGTCTCTCCGACTTCACCGTCGCAGGTTCGTCCACCGATCTCGGCGACGGGGAGCTGCGGGCAATCACGCTGTCCGCCGACGAGCAGCATGTTTTCGCATCTTTCCAGGGCGCTGGCAGCGGAGCGTCATCCTTCATCGCGCTCGACGCGACAACGCTTACCGTCGCGCGCACGCTCGAGCTACCGACCGGATCGAACCCGGGATCCATTGCCGCCACCAACGGCCACGCCTTCGTGGCTCTGCCGAGCGCCGGGCTAGGTTCGATCACGCGTATCGAGTTGAAGCCCGATGCACCCACGAATCTGTCGGCGACTGCCGGCGATGCGTCGGCTCGCGTTGCGTTCGAGGTCAACGACTCGCAACTCCGCAACGTCGAGTACTCGCTCGACGGAGGCCCGTGGGTCGCCCGCAGTCCGGCCGCCGTCACGAGCCCGATCACGATCTCCGGTCTAACCAACGGCCGGCAGTACGCGATTCAGTTGCGCGTGGTGGACGGTCTCGCGACCAGCGACGCGACGGCCGCCGTCACCGTCACCCCGGTCGTGTCAACCCCCGACACGGCCACCACGCCGTCGAAGACGGACAACGCTCTGCGTACCCGCAAGCCCACCGTCAACGGAAACACGATCGTCACCGTCTTCTCTGCCACCGGTCCCGGTACGGCGACACAGACCGGAACAATCGTTCTCACGACGCGTGCCGGCCGCGCACGGACCGTGCGAGCCTGCTCGACCACGCTGCGGGTGCGAAAGGCCGGCACGGTCACCTTGACCTGCCGCCTGACCAAGCAGGCGCGCACGTTGCGCCGCTCCGGCGCAATCCGCGTACTCCTGAGGACAACGTTTTCGCCGGCCGCAGGCGCAAAGGCGACGAGCGAGCAGGTCGTCAGCCTCAAGCGCGCGTGAAGCACGTCAGGCGTGTAGCGCGTGACACTGCGATAATCGCCCCATGAACTGGAACCCCTTCATCACCTGCGCGATCACCGGCTCCGGTGCCTCCCAGGGCGTGCACCCGAACCTGCCGATCACCCCCGAGCAGATCGCGAACTCGGCGATCGAGGCCGCCAAGGCCGGCGCGGCGATCGTGCACTGCCACGTCCGCGAGCCCGAGACGGGCGAGCCGTCGCGTCGCGTCGATCTCTACCGCGAGGTCGTGGACCGTATCCGCTCGAGTGGTGAGAACGTGATCGTCAACCTCACCACGGGCATGGGCGGCGACCTCCTGATCGGGCCCAACGGCACCGACACGCCGCTGGAGGGCTCCGACCTCGTCGGCCCCGACGAACGCATCGCGCACCTGCACGACACGCTGCCCGACATCTGCACGCTCGACTGCGGCAGCCTCAACTTCGGAGACGGCAACCTCGTCTACGTCGGCACGCCCGACTACCTGCGCATTGGTGCGGAGAAGATCCGCGCGCTGGGCATCAAGCCCGAGCTGGAGTGCTTCGAGCTCGGGCACCTGTGGTTCGTCAACAAGCTGGTCGAGGAGGGG
>CAINDT010000123.1 GCA_903847495.1 uncultured Actinomycetes bacterium | reverse complement strand
GGTCAAGTGCTGCGGCTTCCCGATCGTCCTCGCCCGCGAGGACGTCGCTCTCGGCGAGCTCGTCCAGCCCCTGCAGCAGGCCACGGAGGCCGGCGCCGACGTGATCGTCACGCCGTGTCCGCTCTGCCACCTGTCGCTTGACGCCTGGCAGCGCAAGGCCAGCGCCTTCGCGGGCAGCGACTACCAGATTCCGATCCTGCATCTCGCCCAGCTCCTGGGTGCCGCGGCCGGTATTCAGGAGTCGGAGCTCAAGTTCAAGCGCCACGTCACGCGCATCAGCCCTGAGATCAAGGCCAAGCTGAAGGTGCCGTCGGCTGTCGGTACCCAGGCGTAGGTCACGGGCCGCCGGGCGTCCGGTAGGCTTGGCCGCATGGGTCTGAAGACGAAGCTCTTCCAGAGCGGGATGAACGCCGCGGTGCAGGCCGCGCAGTCGCCCAAGACGTACGCCGCGGCGGCGCAGTTCGCGCCGTTCTTGAAGAACGGCGTCACCGGGGCGATGTTGCGCGGCTCGTCGCGTAACGCCACCGTCGAGGCGGTCGCTGGCGTCGCCGAGCTTGGCGTGCATCCCCTGGTCGAGCGCATCGGCGCGGGCATGCTGACAGCCATCGACTTTGCGGTCGGGCAGTTTGCCAGCAGCGCCGCGGTGCGTGCCGATGTCACGCGTGTAGTGCGCAACGAGTTGGATGAGCGCGCGCTCGAGCGTCAGGTCGTGCGCGACGCGGCGTGGAAGGGTGCGGCGCGTGGCGCGGTCAGTGCGATTCCCGCGGTGATCCCCGCCGCCGGTACGGCCATCGAGCTGGCGACGGCCGTCGCCGATCAGCTCGTCCGCACCGTCGCAGAGGCCCGTATGGTGCTCGCACTCGCACATCTGCGCGGCCTCGACGTGCAGCAGGTCGAGCTGCGGCGCCTCGACATCCTGCTCGTGCTGGGTCTGTCTGCGGGTGCGGCCGAGATCGACGGCGACATCATCCGCGTGCAGGACCTCGAGATCTCCATCGCCGAGTTGCAGTCGGGGTCGATCCCGCCCGAGGCTGCCCTCGCGCTCGGTACCGCTGTCGGCACGGACATCGTCGCCAGTATCGCGAAGCGCCGCACCGCGGGCGTTCTGCTGCGTCTGCTGCCGGGCGGCATGAGCGTCGTTGTCGCGGCATGGTACGACTGGCGCGCGACGGGAAACACGGGAAAGCACGCCGTCGAGTACTTCGATGTGGTCGCGCCGTTGACAGACGCGTCGCAATCCGCGCGCCCGTAGCGCGACCCGGCTGACGCACCATGGGGGCATGGCCCGCCGCTCCTCGCTGCTGATTCTCCTCGTGCTGGTGGGCGCGGTGGTGCTTGCCCGTCTCGTGCCCGTGCCGGCGGAGGCGCCGAGGCCGACAGGCAACGGTTCGGTCGCGGCCGGCCCGGCGGTCGTCCTCGAGGTGCTCGACGGCGACACGATCCGCGTGCGGATGACGGAATACGAAGGGCCGGTGCGCATCGTCGGGATCGATACGCCCGAGATCGAGCACCCTGGCAAGCCTGCAGGCTGTTTCGGAGCGCAGGCAGCTGCCGCAACGCGCGACTGGCTGCTCGGCCGCACCGTGTCACTCGTGCCCGCGCGCGAGCAGCGAGATCGCTACGACCGCCTGCTCGCCCGCGTCGAGCCGTCTGACGGGCCGATCGCCGGGCGGGATCTTGCTGGCACGCTCGCACTCTCAGGATTCGCACGCGAGTTGACGATCTCGCCGAACACGGACGATGCCGCCGCGATCGGTGTCGCCGTCCGCAGTGCGCAGCGCCACGGTCGCGGGCTGTGGGCGGCCTGCGGGTTCACCGCGGCATTCCCCGGCAAGGAGCCCGTCGGCGGCGGGTAGGCTGTGGGTGTGCGCGTGTTTCCCCTGATTGGTCTGGCTGTCGCGGGCCTTGCTGCCGGTGCGCTCGAGGCGATGGCGGTGATGCGCATCGACCGCGATCTTCCCGTGCGCGACCTCGACCCGCGGCTTCATGGCCTGCGGATCGCGCATGTCTCCGATCTCCATCTGGGTGCACCAGGTGTCAACAGCATGGCTGCGTGGCGTGCGCTCGAACTGCTCGACGAGGCCGCACCCGACCTGATCGCCGTCACGGGCGACCAGCTCAGTCACGCACGCGGGGCGGAGGAGCTGCTGGAATTGCTCAGTTCCTTCCACGCTCCGCTCGGCACCGTGGCAATTCTCGGCAACCACGACCTCGGGTACGTGCGTGATCCCTTCTCCAAAGCGGGGCCGGTGCCCGACTACGCCTCAGCCGGCGTCACCCTGCTGCGCGACGAGACGATCGTGGTCGAGCACGCCGGTGCGCGCATCGCGATCAGTGGCATCGAGCCGCGCCAACAGGAGAAACCGCAGGTGCTGCCGCCTCATGGACAGCCGCTGCAGGCGCCGTGGCCGGAGAGCGACGCGGAATTCCATATCGTGCTCTCGCACTACCCCGATCTGTTCGATGTGCTGCCAGCCGGCAGTCGCGACCTCGTGCTTGCGGGGCACCTGCACGGTGGCCAAGTCTGCATCCCATGGCCCTCTGGGCGGATCCGGCTGTCGCAGATCAACCACGCGTACACCGATGGCATTTTCACCCGCGGTGACGCGACGATGCACGTCTCCCGTGGTGTCGGTACGACGTTCGTGCCGGTCCGCTACTTCGCCCGGCCGGAGATCACGATCCTCCGCCTCGTGCCCGCCGCTGGTTGACAAGGGGCCTGGACCCCGTTGTACACCGGGCGCTGATTGGACTTGGGTAGGATCAGCGCATGGCCATCACGTCTCTCGTCCGCGCCTCGCTCCACGACGCGCCCGAGCCGTGCCGGACATGCACGTGGTGGCAAGGTGGCGTCCGAAGAATCGACAAGGAACGCTGGGCGGCCAGCGTGGAAGGCCGCTTCGGTGCGTGGGGGATGCTCTACCGAGAGGACGACCGAACGGTCGGGATCGTGCAGTACGGACCGTCTGCCGACTTTCCCCATGCCCATCGGCTGCCCGCTGGGCCGCCGTCGCTCGACGCCGTGCTGATCACCTGTGCCCTCGTCGATCCGGCGACCGGGCCGTGGGTCGTGCAGCGCCTTCTCCTGGCCGTGGCGGGCGAAACGCGTGACCGCGGGCTGATCGCCCTGGAGGCCTTCGCGACCGCGGTCGAGCGCCCCGATGCGCCGCATCTCGTGCCGCTGCCTCGCACCGACCTGGAGGAGATCGGCTTCGCGCCGGTGCGCGAAGCCGGCGAGGTCGCGCTGATGCGCCTCGACCTGCGCGGCCTCGTCACCGTGCCGGCGGCCGAGGCATCACTGCTGGACCGCGTGCGTGAGGAGATAGCGGAGCGGCGTTCGAAGCGCGTGCCGGCGCGGTACTAGGCGCAGGCCAGTCGCCCCGGGTGGGGCGGCTGGTTCCCTGAGGGAGGAGAGAGAAGCAGGCTGCGCGGGCGGGACCGCACGCAGCGCGGCGGAAAGCATCCGGCAGCCTGCATAGGGAGTCTCGCGCTCGGGTGGCGAGCGAGATCAGTAGTCCGAGGGCGAGGTGGTGCGGGGGAGTACGGAGGGCACGGGCTCCAGTTGCCCAGATCGCTGCGAGGTGGACGGTCACCAGCAGCTGTCCACGACGATGCGTTCTCCGGGGCCGGGAACGCCGCTCGACGTCCGCTGCGCCGGTGGTCTCCTACGACAGGCGGAGCACGGCCGTCAGAACCCGAGTCAGCGTGGGCGAATCCCCTCAACGTGATTCGAGCACCTACCAGCCAGCCGCGTGCACGGCCCGTCGCTCGAAGCTCGCTGGACTATTGCAGGGTCTTCAGTGCCTCGATCGCATCTGGGTCGCCGAGCGCAGCAGCCTTCTGCCACCACGACTCGGCCAATGCCAAGTCGCCCGCCTGCTTGGCCAGGAGGCCGAGTGCATACATCGACATCGAGTCGTCGAGCGCAGCAGCCTTCTGCCACCACGATTCGGCCAGCTTCACGTCACCCGCCTCGTCCGCAATGGCCCCAAGGTCGTACATCGCCCTTGGGTCGCCGAGCGCAGCAGACTTCTGAAACCATGACTCGGCGAGCTTCATGTCGCCCGCCCTCTTGGCAAGCAGGCCGAGGCGAAACATTGCGTTCGGGTCGTCAAGCGCAGCGGCCTTCTGCCACCACGATTCGGCCAACTCCACGTCACCTGCAGAGTTGGCCAGAAAGGCAAGATTGTTCATCGCGTTTGCATTGCCGAGCGCAGCAGCCTTCTGCCACCACGACTCGGCCAACTCAGCGTCGCCGTCCCGATCCGCAGCCAAGGCGAGGACATTCATCGCCTCCGAATTGCCGAGCTCGGCCGCCTTGGTGCAGATCACCTTCGCGACGGACCAGTCAGAGTTCCCCTGGGCGGCGATGCACGCAGCGTCGTCGGGCGCTGACGTCGCCACAGCCTGAGAGGTGGCTGTGTCGTCTGACGATGATCCACACGCCGCCACACCGACGCCCACGGTCCCCACCAGCACGATCAGCAGCAGACGACGCACCACCGAGAGCTGCTCTGTCGCTGTCTTCACGAAGTGCCCGAGGCCGGTCTGCATGCCCTCATTCCTTTTTGCGTGATGTCCGCATGAGCTACAGGGGCTCCGAGGAGTCCCGCCGCGGCTTCGAGGGTTGTGAACATCGAAATCTTCATGCGAGATCGCTCTCTCGTGGTGCGTTGACGGAGGCTCAAGAGTACCGGCCGGGATTGACCGGTGGGGGCTCCGATTCGACGTAGCGGGGCTGGCCCCGCCCGCCTCAACGCGACCGACCGTGCCCGGACTTTACGGCGACTGCAACAGGAGTTCTGCGATGTCGGGGCGGAACATCGAACGGTGTCTCCGCTCTGTGTGCAGAGAGGAGGGGTTGACCGCGCTGCGCGCGGACCGTGTTGTTGCGTGCGGAAATTGTGAGTCGCAATTGGCCACCCAAATGCTGCGCATTTGGGCCAATGGCTCCTCTCAACCAGCGAAGGCATGACCGCGCTTCGCGCGGACGGATGTTCTGAGCGCTGGTTGTGGAGTCGCAATTGGCCACCCAAATGCTGCGCATTTGGGCCAATGGCTCCTCTCAACTTGCGGAAGGGCGCCGCGTCGAACAGGTCGACATCGCCCGAGCGCTAGTGGGACTGCAACAGGAGTTCTGCGATGTCGACCGCGTTCGACGCGGCGCCCTTGCGCAGATTGTCTGCCACGACCCAGCACGCGAGCCCGTTGGGGGCTCCGAGATCCTCGCGGATGCGGCCGACGAAGACGCCATCTTGGCCCGTGGCCTGACGGGCCGTCGGGTACGTCATCGTCTCGGCGTCGTCGAGCACCGTAATGCCGGCCTCGGCGTCGAGCATCGC
>CAINDT010000122.1 GCA_903847495.1 uncultured Actinomycetes bacterium | reverse complement strand
GCCGGTCCGCCCGAGAGCACGATGCCGGCCGGATCGAGCGCACGGATCTCGTCGAGCGAGATGTCGTGCGGAACGAGCTCGGACAGCACCCGGCACTCGCGGATTCGGCGGGCGATCAGCTGGGCGTACTGGGCCCCGAAGTCGAGGACGATGATCGGGCGGTCGGCACTCACCGGACTAGCGCGACATTCCGATGCCCTGCTCGCGCTGCAACTTCTTACCTTCCGTCTGCAGCGAGGGCGCGACCATGATCTCGGCCTTCTGGAACTCGTGGATCGTCTCGTACCCCGTCGTCGCCATTGAGGTGCGCAACGCACCCATCAGGTTGAGCGTGCCGTCGTTCTCGTTGGCGGGTCCGAGCAGGATCTCCTTGAGCGTGGCGACCTGGGTGGTCTTGACGCGCGCCCCACGCGGCAGCGTGGGATGGAACGTCGCCATGCCCCAATGGGTGCCCTTGCCGGGCGCCTCGTGGGCGCGGGCCAGCGGCGAGCCGATCATCACCGAGTCGGCGCCACAGGCGATCGCCTTGGAGATGTCGCCGCCGGTGCGCATGCCGCCGTCGGCGATGACGTTGACGTACTGGCCGGTCTCCAGCAGGTGCTGGACGCGCGCGGCTGCGGCATCGGCAATCGCCGTCGCCTGCGGGACGCCGACGCCGAGGACGCCGCGCGTCGTGCAGGCGGCACCCGGGCCGACGCCGACGAGGACGCCAGCGGCTCCGGTGCGCATCAGATGGAGTGCGGTCTGGTAGCTGGCGCACCCGCCGACGATGCACGGAATCCCGACGGTGGCGATGAACTCCTTGAGGTTGAGCGGCTCGACGCTGCGCGAGACGTGCTCGGCCGAGACGACCGTGCCTTGGATCACGAGCACGTCGAGACCGGCGGCCACGACGGCCTCCCAGTTATCCCGGACGCGCTGCGGCGTGAGCGAGGCGGCGGTGATGACACCGGCGGCCTTGATCTCCTTGACGCGCTGGGCCATCAGGTCGACGTCGAGCGGCGCCTCGTAGATCTCCTGCATGCGACGGGTGGCGAGCTCCGGCGGCAGCGAGGCGATCTCCTCGAGGATGGCGTCGGCATCGGCGTAGCGCCCCCACAGGCCCTCGAGGTTGAGCACGCCGAGGCCGCCCAGCTTGCCGAGCTCGATCGCGGTGGCGGGCGAGACGACGCCGTCCATGGCGGAGGCGAGCAGCGGCAGCTCGATCAGGTACGGGCCCAGCTTCCAGCCGATGTCCACGTCCTCGGCGTCACGCGTGCGCCGCGAAGGCACGATCGCGATGTCGTCAAAGCCATAGGCGCGTCGCGCCTTCTTGCCACGTCCGATTTCGATCTCCACCGGGCTGTCCGTGTCCTTTCGGCGACGAGGGCTCCTACTCGCGAACCCGTCTGCGCTGTCTGTCGATGCCTGTGTCGGACACTAGTCGCGGCTTCGGACGGAGGTGCGATCCGTCTGCCGCGGGCTCAGCGCAGGCTCAGCTCGTGGAACTCGGTCAACGCGACCTGGCGCTTGACCTCACGCGGGTCGAACACGCCGGCGCCCGGCACGAGCGTGCTCGCGGTGCCGCAGGCCACTGCATGCCGCAGCGCCTCCTCCGGCGAGCCGTCCCGTCGCCGCGAGGCGAGGTAGCCGGCCAGCAGCGCGTCGCCGGCGCCGACCGTGCTGATCGCCTCGACGCGCGGCACGGTGACGCGCAGGCGCCGCTCCTGGCCGCTTTCGCGCAGCAGCAGGTGCGCGCCGGTCTCGTTCGTGATGAGGACGTTGCGCGGCCCCATGTCGGCGATCTCGTCGAGCGCCTCGATCAGGTCCGCGTCGGACGAGAACTCATGCCCGACGAGCTCCTCAGCCTCGAGCTGGTTCGGTGCGACGAGATGCGGCTCGGCGGCTACGGCATGACGCAGCGGCTCGCCCTCGGAGTCGAGGATGATCTGGGCCCCCGTTCGGCGCAGGCGCTTGATCGCGTCGGCGTACCAGTCGTCCGGGACGTCGCGCGGGAGCGAGCCCGCGAGCACGATCACCGACGCGTCGCGCGCGACGTACTCGAGGCGGTCGAGCAGCGCGTCGAGCTCGGCGGTCGTGACGCTCGGGCCGTTCTCGATGATCTCGGTCTGGCGCCCGCTGGTCGGATCGATCAGGACCGTCGAACTGCGGGATTCGCCCTCGATCGGCACGAAATCGTTGAGGATGCCCTCAGCGTCGAGCTCGCGCTGAATGCGCGCGCCGGTCTCACCGCCGGCCAGGCCTGTAGCGATAACGGGCTGCTGCAGGAGCAGGAGCGCGCGCGCCACGTTGATGCCCTTGCCGCCGGGGGCGACGAAGCCGTGTGCGCCGCGGTGGCGCATGCCGATCTGCATGCTCGGGACCTGGATGGTCTTGTCCAACGCGGCATTCGGGGTGACGGTGATGATCATGCGTGTGTGACTCTAGTCCGATTGTGGGGGCGCAGCCTGACTCCCCCGTCAGAGCGACGGGACGAAGCGGGTGCGGGTCGGGCGGCCGGATCAGCTGCTGCGCGTTCCGGTGGCGCGGCGACCCGCACAGGGTACCGCGTCCGCGCGGCTCAGGACGTCAGTGCGGTGACGGCGCGGTGATGGGCCCGTGCGGACTCCGCCACGGCGGTCATCCAGTCGGCGTCGGTGTCGCGCCACGCCTCGATCACGCTCCGTGCCGCGACCACGAGGCCGCCGGCAGGATGACGCTCGAACGCGGGCGCGAGATCCTCCACCCGCCCTCCCTGCGCGCCGACCCCGGGCAGGAGCAGCGGTGTCGATGGCATGCGGTCGCGGGCGGCACGCACGACGGCCGGTGCGGTGGCGCCGATCACGGCCCCGACGCTCGCTACCCCGCTGGTCCCCGTTCGACCGGCACTCCACCCGTCGATCCACCCGGCCACGCGCTCCCAGACCTCGCCCCCGTCGGCCAGTGTCTGCTCCTCGAGCTCCGCCGCGCCGGGGTTCGAGGTGCGAGCGAGGATGAACAGGCCCGCGCCATGGCGATCGGCGACCTCGAGGAACGGCTCGACGGTGTCGGGGCCCATGTAGGCATTGACGGTCACCGCATCGGCCAGCGGCGCGCTCTCCCCCGGCCGGATCCCGATCCAGGCCTCTGCGTAGGCGGTGGCGGTCGAGGCGATGTCGCCGCGCTTCGCGTCGGCGATGATCAGGAGCCCGTGTTCGCGGGCCGTCGCGCAGACCGCATCGAGTGCGGTCAGGCCGTACCCGCCGTAGACCTCGAACAGGGCGACCTGCGGTTTGATCGCACAGCAGTACGGCGCCACCGCCTCGATCAGGCCCTGGCAGTAGCGCTCGACGGCGCGGGCGTGCCCTGAGCGACTATCGGACAGGCCGCGCACGACGCTGTCGGGGAACGGCCCGCGCGGATCGATGCCCACGCAGAGGGCGCTGCCGGTCTCGGCCACCTTGGCGGCCAGACGATCTCCGAAGGGGATGGGAGCGGTCACGACCAGAACGTAGCGGGGGGCGTCACGGGCGGGGCTTCGCGACCGCCCACGCGCGCTGCGACGCGGCAGCGCGCCGTCGCGGTCCCCCGTCACGACGGGGTCGGGGGCCAACGAAAAAGGCCCCGGTGGTCGCCCCTTGCGGGGCAGCCACCGGGGCCTCTGCCACTGGACTCAGCCCTTGACGCTGGCCTTGAGCTGCGAGCCGGCCGAGAACTTCGGCACCTTCGTCGCAGCGATCTGCACCTTCTCGCCGGTGCGGGGGTTGACGCCCGTGCGAGCGGCGCGCGCCTGCACCGTGAACTTGCCGAAGCCGGTGAACGTCACGTCGCCACCGCGCTTGAGCGTGTCGGTGATCGTGCTCAGCACGGCCTCGACCGCGTCGCCAGCGTCCTTCTTGCTCTGGCCGGTCTTGCGTGCCACCTCGTCGATGAACTCTGCCTTGGTCATGATTTCCCTCCAGGCCGTTTGTGAACGGCACGAAGGTACCACCCCCATCGGACGGACTTTCGCTTAACGATGCGGGTTTGCGAAAACCGACCCTCGTAGATAAGCCAAATCGTCGGAGATTCGGCTCAACAGAGCCAAATCGCTGGGGAGAGGCTAGCGTCCGAGCCGCAGCGCGTCGGCGTCGAGCAGGCGCTCCAGGCGCACGCCAGCGTCGATCATGGCCTCCGCCCCGCCCTCGCCGCGATCGACGACGCAGACCACGGTCTCGCAGATCAGACCGGCCTGGCGCAGACTGCGCACCGCGTCCAGCGCGGCACCGCCGCTCGTGACGATGTCCTCGACCACCACGACGCGCTCACCCTCCTCGAAGATGCCCTCGAGGCGGTTCGACGTGCCGTAATCCTTGGCTGCGCTGCGCACGATCAGGAACGGCTTGCCCGACGCCATGCTCGCGGAGGCGGCCAGCGCCACGGCGCCGAGCTCGGGACCGGCGATCCGGACGGCTGCCGGCTCGACCTCGGCGATGCGCGCGGCGAGCAGCTCGCCGATCTCGCGCAGCAGGTCGGGTTGCGTCTCGAAGCGGTACTTGTCGAGATAGAACGAGCTGCGTCGCCCCGAACGGAGCACGAAGTCGCCCTCGAGGTAGGCGACGGCGCGGATGCGGTCGGCGAGATCGGACATCAG
Source organism: uncultured Actinomycetes bacterium (assembly GCA_903847495.1). Taxonomy (GTDB): domain Bacteria; phylum Actinomycetota; class Thermoleophilia; order Gaiellales; family F1-60-MAGs149; genus F1-60-MAGs149. The sequence continues at coordinate 6,615 of CAINDT010000122.1, read as the reverse complement.
TGAACTCCCATGGCGGCGCGGGCTGCGCGCATCAGGCCGTCGATCTCGGGTGCGTCGTCGTCGAGCGAGAGCATCGAGCCATCGGCGAAGTACAGGTCGGCGCGGACCGCGGCAGACGAGCTGCGACGGCGGAGGACCACAACGGCGCCCGCCGCGGCGGTTGCGGCGACGAGCAGGCCGAGCGCGCGGCGCATCAGGCGGCTCCCGTCACGGAGCGCAGAGCCTGGCGTAGGTCGTAGAACACGAGGCCCGCCGTGGCATCGGGGTCGGCGACCGCGATGGCGGCATGCCCCTGCTCGCGCACGGCGAAGATGAGCGCCTCGGGCAGTCCCACCTCGCACTGGCTGACCGGCGGGCGGCCGAGCAGGCGGGCGGCATCGTCGGCGGCCGTCAGGATGCCGAGTGCCCCGGCACCCAGACCGCCGATCTCGGCGAGCACGGTGCCGCCCTCGTCGAACAGGGCGATGCTCCGCAGGCGGTCCGAAACCTCGAGCAGCTCCGCGAGGGCGGCGTCGGGTGTCATTGCTGGTGCCATGGCGCGGACGGTAGCACGGGGTCGACGTCGGTCTCCGTCGGCTGCTCCTCGAGCAGCTCCGTGGGCTGATCCTCGACGAGCAGCGTCGCCTCCTCGTCGTAGACCAGGGTGCGGGAGTCATCCAGCTGACGGGTCGGATCATCGGGCCCTGCCGGCGGCAGCTCCCCGACGCGAACCCGCACGCTCACTACCAGGTCCGGCAGGGCGCCTTTGATCGACTGTTCGAGGGCGCTGCAGATCTCCTGCGCGCGGCCGGCGATGACGCGCTGGCGGATCAGCACCTCGAGGGACAGGTACTCCGCCCCACCGGTCGAGCGGACGACCACACGGCGGTGGCCGATCACCTCGGGTGGGCCGGTGGCGACCGCCGCATCGACGGCCGCGAGCTCGTCCTCGGTGGGCAGGCGCCGCAGCCCGGCGCCGCCGGGTCGTGCCATCGCGACGCCCTCGAGGACGGCGATCAGGGCAAACACCACTGCGATCAAGGCCGCGGTGGCCGGCAGGACGTACCCGGCGATCAGCATCGCCGCGCCGAGCGTCGCGGCGACCGCCGCTCCGCGCGTCAGCGCTGTGCGCTCCGACCGCAGGATCGGCACTTCGAGTGTCACCCGGCCCAGTGCGAGCACGGGTACCAGCAGGATCAGCGCGGCGACGCCGCTGCCAACCGCTACCCACTGCCAGCGTGCCACGAGATCGAGCCCGGCGGCGATCGCGGCGATCATCGCCACCGTTGCCAGGACCAGTGCGATGACGGCGGCGACGACGCGCCCGAGCGCGCGACGGCGCGGCGAGGCACCGCCGATCGGCGGATCGGCGACCTGCGCCAGCAGCAGCGTGGCGAGCAGGACCGTCGCGGCGAGCGCCCCGGCAGAGCCGGTCACCAGCGACAGCGCGAGCAGCAGGAGGCCGGCGAGGCCGTAGGCCACGGGCAAGCCGAGGGTGGCGACGCGATTCACAGCCCGAGGGTATCGCGCAGAGCGCGCGCAGCGGCGCCGCGATGCGAGATCGCGTTCTTCTCGTCGGCCGTCAACTCGCCACACGTGCGCGTCTCGCCGGTCGGGATCAGGACCGGGTCGTAGCCGAAGCCGTTCGCCCCGCGCGGTTCGTGCGCGAGGCTGCCCTCGAGCGTGCCGTCGGCATGCAGCTCCTGCCCATCCGGGCCGATCGCCACGAGAACGCAGCGGAAGCGGGCGGCCCGATCATCGGCCGACGAGACCGCCTGCAGCAGCGCCGCGGTGCGCCCCACGTCGTCGAGTCCGTCGCCGCCGTACCGGGCACTGCGTACCCCGGGCGCACCGTCGAGCGCGTCGACCTCGATGCCCGAGTCATCGGCGACGACCCACTCGCCTGGCGCCTGGGCAGCGCCGGCCAGCGCCTTGATGCGGGCGTTGGCGAGGAAGGTGTCGCCGTCCTCGACGGGGGGCTCCCACTGCGCGATCGGCAGGACCGGGCAGCCGAGCAGGCGCGCGAGCTCGGCCGCCTTGCCGGCGTTGCCCGTGGCGAGGAGAATCCGCTCGATCACGCGGCGTCGATGGCGGCCTGCTGCGCGGCGCGCAGGGCGGTCATGCCGATGCCGGCGAGGTCGAGCAGGCTGTTGAGGTCGGCGCGCGGGAAGGGCGTGCCCTCCGCGGTGCCCTGCACCTCGACGAGCCCGTCGGAGCCGGTCATCACCACGTTCATGTCCACGTCGGCACGGGAGTCCTCGACGTACGGCAGGTCCAGCACCGCGTTGCCGTCCACGATGCCGACGCTGATCGCGGCGATCGAATCGCGCAGCGCCGCCGTGCGACCGATCTTCGCGAGCGCGAGGTGCGCGGCCACGTACGCGCCGGTGATCGAGGCGCAGCGTGTGCCGCCGTCGGCCTCCAGCACGTCGCAGTCGATCCACAGGGTGTTCTCACCGAGTTGCTCGAGATCGACCACGGCGCGCAGCGAGCGACCGATCAGGCGCTGGATCTCGACGGTCCGACCGTCGAGCTTGCCCTTGGTCGCATCGCGTTGCTTGCGCTGGCCCGTCGAGGCCGGGAGCATCCCGTACTCGGCGGTCAGCCAGCCGCGCCCCTGGCCGCGCATCCACGGCGGCACGCTCTCCTCGATGATCGCGGTGCACAGCACGCGCGTCTGCCCCACCTCGATCAGTGCCGACGGTGCCGACTGGAGGAACCCCGGGGTGATCGCGATCGAGCGCGGCTCGTCGAAGCCGCGACCGTCGGGGCGGCTCATGCCTGCTCCTCCGCGGCCTTGGGCTTGGGCTTCGGCGGGATCGGCAGGCCGAGGTCCTTCCACTGCTCGTCCGTGGCGGGCGACGGTGCGTCCGTCAGCGGATCGAAGCCGCCCGCGATCTTCGGGAACGCGATCACGTCGCGAATCGAATCGGTACCGGCCAGCAGCATCACCGTGCGGTCGATGCCCGGTGCGATGCCGCCGTGCGGCGGGGCGCCGTAGTGCAGGGCGCGCAGCAGGAAGCCGAAACGCTCCTCGGCCTCCTCATCGGAGAAGCCGACGGTGCGGAAGATGCGCTCCTGCAGGTCGGGGCGGTTGATACGGATGGAGCCCGAGGCGATCTCGCTGCCGTTGATCACCATGTCGTAGGCCTCCGACAGCACCGAGCCGGGATCCGACTCGATGCGGTCCTCGTCCTCGGCGCGCGGCGCCGTGAACATGTGGTGCTCGGCGACCCAGCGCTGCTCGTCCTCGTTGTAGCCGAACAGCGGGAAGTCGACGACAAACAGCATCGCCCAGGCCTTGGGGTCGGCCAGCTCGAAGCGCTCGGCCAGGTGCGGGCGCAGGGCGCCGAGCACACGCACGACGACGGCCTCGGTGTCGGCGGCCAGGAAGATCGCATCGCCGGGGTTGGCACCGGTCGCCGCGCGGATGCCGCTGAGCTCCTCCTCCGAGAGGAACTTGGCGATCGGCGAGCGCACCTCGCCCGACTCGTCGAGCAGCAGGTACGCGAGGCCCTTACCGCCCCACTCCTTCGCGAACTCGGCGAGCTCGTCGAGGTCCTTGCGGCTCAGGCTCGCGCCGCCGGGGCACGCCAGGGCGCGGACGCAGCCGCCGCTCTCCACGGCGCTCGTGAAGACGCTGAACCCGGAGCTCCGCACGAGCTCGGAGATATCGCTGATCTCGAGGCCGTAGCGGAGGTCCGGCTTGTCGCTGCCGAAGCGCAGGATCGCCTCGCTATGCGGCATCTTCGGGAAGGGTCGCGGCAGGTCGATATCGAGGACCTCCTTCCAGATGCGGCAGTACAGGTCCTCGGCGAGATCAAGGATCTCGTCGCGCTCGACGAACGACATCTCGAGATCGAGCTGGGTGAACTCGAGCTGGCGGTCGGCGCGCTGGGCCTCATCGCGGAAGCAGCGGGCGATCTGGTAGTAGCGCTCGAGCCCGGCCATCATGTAGAGCTGCTTGAACAGCTGGGGCGACTGCGGCAGCGCGTAGACGCTGCCAGGGTGCAGCCGGGCAGGCACCACGAAGTCGCGGGCGCCCTCCGGCGTCGACTTGGTCAGGATCGGCGTCTCGAGCTCGAGAAAGCCCTGCGCCTCGAGGTGGTCGCGGATGATGCGCGTGACCTGCGAGCGGATCTTGAGGTTCCTCTGCATCTCGTCGCGGCGCAGATCGAGCGCACGGTGACGGATGCGCAGCGCCTCATCGACGTTCTCGTCGTCGAGCTGGAACGGCAGCGGATCGCTGGGCGCGAGCTCGTCGAGCTCGTCGACGAGGATCTCGATCGCGCCGGTCGGGAGGTTGGGGTTGACGGTGCCCTCGGTGCGCGCGACCACCTTGCCGCGGGCGTGGATGACGCTCTCGACGCGGATCGACTGCGCGACCTCGATCGCCGCCGGGGCGTGCTCGGGGTCGATCACGAGCTGGACGACGCCGCTCCGGTCCCGCAGATCGATGAAGACCAGCCCACCGTGGTCGCGCAGGCGCGCGGTCCAGCCGGAGGCATGCACCTCCTCGCCGATCTGGGAGGCGTCGAACTCGCCGCAGTGCCTGGTCCTGTACGTCACGTCCTACCCCTTCGCGTTCACGAGAAATTCGACCAAGCCGTCGAGTGGGACCTCCACCTGCTCGCCGCTGGCCATGTCGCGCACGAGGCAGGCTCGGCGCGCCCACTCATCGTCGCCGCAGACGACGGTTCGTGCGGCACCGATGCGATCGGCCTGCTTCATCTGCCCCTTGACGGCGCGGCCGGCGAGGTCTGCCTCGCAGCGCACGCCGGCGTCGCGCGCCTGGTCGAGCAGCGCGTGAAGCGCGGGGCGCGCGTCGTCGGCGAAGATCGCGAAGAAGGCGTCGACCCGGGTCGCGGGCGCAGGCAGGCGCCCCTGATCCTCGAGCGCGAGCAGCACCCGCTCGACGCCGGAGGCGAAGCCGACGCCCGGCGTGGCCGGACCGCCGATCGACTCGGCGAGGCCGTCGTAGCGTCCACCGCCACCGATGCCGGACTGCGCGCCGAGCTCGGGCCAGGCGACCTCCCACGTCGTGCGGCTGTAGTAGTCCAGGCCGCGCACGAGCGTCGGATCGACGGTGTACACGATCCCGCGGGCGTCGAGGAACGAGCGCACGGCGGCGAAGTGCTCGCGAGCGGCCTCGCTCACGTGATCCGCGATCTTGGGCGCGTCGGCCATCACCTTCTGCGACTCGGGGTGCTTGGTGTCGAAGGCGCGCAGCGGGTTGAGGTCGCGCTGGCGGCGGATCTCCTCGTCGACGTGGTCGATATGGGCGTCGAGGTAGTCGCGCAGCACCGCCAGGTAGGGCTCGCGGTCGCCCTTGTCGCCGATCGTGTTGATCCGCAGCTCGATGCCCTCCAGACCGAGCGCGTCGTACCACCGCAGCTGCAGGGCGATCAGCTCGGCGTCGACGGCGGGGTCGTCGCTGCCGATCGCCTCCGCGTCGACCTGCGTGAACTCGCGGTAGCGGCCGCGCTGCACGGCGGCGTAGCGATAACAGGAGCCTGCGCACCAGACGCGGACCGGCTGGGCCTCACGCGACATGCCGTTGCCGAGGTAGAGGCGCATCAGCGAGGCGGTGAACTCCGGGCGCAGCGCCAGGACCCGCTCGCCCTGATCCTCGAACAGGTACATCTCCTTGCCGACGACCTCGGAGCTCTCGCCGGCCGTGCGCGAGAACAGCGCCTTCTCCTCGAAGACCGGCGTGGCGACCTCCGCGTACCCGGAGCCCTCGCAGATCGCGCGGAAGCGGTCGAGCATTGCGTGGCGCGCGGCCTGACGGGCGGGTAGCCAGTCGAGTGTGCCGCGGGGCGGGATGAAGTCGTCGCTCACGGGCGCAGGCCTCCCAGGAAGGGATTCGTCGCCAGCTCATGGCGCAGGGTGGTGACCGGCCCGTGGCCGGGCAGGACGTGGGTGTCGAGCTCGACCTCGCGCATCAGCAGCGCGATCGACTGCTCCAACACGTCCCAGTCACCGCCGTCCAGGTCGGTGCGTCCGACGGAGCCGGCGAACAGGACGTCGCCGGCGGCGAGTAGCTGCGAGCCGTCGGGGCCCGTCAGGAGCAGGCTGACCGCGTGCGGGTAGTGGCCGGGCGTGGCGAACACGTCGATCGTCATCCCCGCGAGCGTCAGCTGCGTCCCCGGCTCGAGCAGTCCCTCGGGCTCGTGCTCCACGTACGGACCGAAGCCGGGCCAGAGGTGGTCGTTGATGTGCGCAACCACATCCCGATCTCCAGCACTGGTATAGACTGGGCTCGTCGCCTCCCCGGCGACGGCGCCGACCGCGCCGATGTGATCGAGATGCCCGTGGGTCACCAAGACCGCGACGCATCGGAGCCCGAGCTCCGCGAGCGCGTTGATGACGCGTTCCGGCTCTTCACCGGGATCGATCACCACGCAGTCGGCCGAATCGTCGGGGTGGACGATGTAGCAGTTTGTCCCGTAGGGTCCGAGCGAGAGCGATGTGGCCTGCAGGGGAATAGGGTGTCTCCGTCGTACGTTAGGTCTGGAGCGCCAGTGCGCTTGCAGGAGTCTACCGGCGCGTCGCGCCGAACCAGCCGAAAGGGAACCGCATGATCGTCGAGCAGCCGCAAGAGGTCCAGGAGCTTCCCGAGTACCAGCGCCTGAT
>CAINDT010000121.1 GCA_903847495.1 uncultured Actinomycetes bacterium | reverse complement strand
GGCGCGATGGCGGCGTAGGTTCTCCGGAACCCATTACGATGCCGCCATGAGCAACAACCAGCGCCCCTCCGACGAGATCACCAAGGGCTTCCGCCGCGCCCCCGCGCGCGCGATGCTCCGTGCCGTCGGTCTCACCGATGAGGACTTCTCCAAGCCGCAGATGGCGGTTGCGACGTCGTGGAATCAGGTCACGCCGTGCAACTACCACCTGGACAAGCTCGCCGTCGAGGCGCAGAAGGGCGTCCGTGACGCGGGCGCGGTTGCGCTGATCTTCAACACCATCGCCGTCTCCGACGGCATCGCCATGGGCCATGAGGGCATGCGCGCCTCGCTCGTCTCGCGCGAGAACATCGCCGACGCCTACGAGCTCGTGATGCACGCAGAGCGCTTCGATGGCGCCGTCACGATCGCCGGCTGCGACAAGAGCCTCCCCGGCATGCTGATGGGCATGGCCCGTCTGAACCTGCCGGGCTGCTTCCTCTACGGCGGCACGATCATGCCCGGCAAATTCCGCGGCAAGGACGTCAACATCCAGGACGTCTTCGAGGCCGTCGGCGCCGTCGCGCGCGGCACGATGAGCGAAACCGACCTGCTCGAGCTCGAGAAGGAGGCCTGCCCGGGCGCCGGCTCGTGCGGCGGCATGTTCACCGCCAACACGATGGCGACGATCGGCGAGGCCATCGGCATGGCGCCGATCGGCTCCTCCTCTGCGCCCGCCACGCATGCGCGCCGCCTCGAGTGGTCGCAGAAGGCCGGCCACATCGCGGTGCAGGCCGTCGAGCAGGAGCTCACGCCACGCCGCATCATGACGAAGCAGGCCTTCGAGAACGCGATCATGGCGGTCAACGCCGGCGGCGGCTCGACCAACGCCGTGCTGCACCTGCTCGCCATTGCCCACGAGTGCGGTGTGGACCTGACGCTCGACGATTTCAACCGCCTCGCGGCCCGCACGCCGCACATCGCGGACCTCAAGCCGGGTGGCCAGTACGTGATGGCCGATCTCGACAAGGTCGGCGGTATCCCGGTGATCCTCAAGGAACTGCTCGACGCCGGCCACCTGCACGGTGACGCACTGACCGTCACGGGCCAGACGATGGCCGAGGCCCTCGCCGACGCTCCGAATGCCGACGGCACGATCGTGCACCCGTTCTCGAACCCCGTCCACTCCGACGGTGGCCTGCTCGTCCTGCGCGGCACGGCCGCGCCTGAGGGCGGCGTCGTCAAGGTCGCCTCGACCGGTATCCGCGAGTTCCGCGGCCCCGCCCGCGTCTTCTCGGGCGAGGAGGCTGCGATGGACGCCGTCGTCGAAGGTCGTATCACCGACGGTGACGTCATCGTGATCCGCGACGAAGGCCCGATCGGCGGCCCCGGCATGCGCGAGATGCTGGGCGTGACCGGCGCCGTGATGGGTGCCGGCCTCGGCGAGACCGTCGCGTTGATCACCGACGGCCGCTTCAGCGGTGCCACGCGCGGGTTCTGCATCGGCCACGTCTGCCCCGAGAGCGTCGAGGGCGGACCGATTGGCCTGATGGAAGAGGGCGACATCATCAACATCAACGTCGCCGAGCTACGCCTCGACCTGGAGGTCGATGAGGCAGTGCTCGAGGAGCGCCGCAAGAAGTACCAGCGCCCGACCCCCAAGTACACGCGTGGCGCGCTGCACAAGTACGCCAAGCTCGTCGGCCCCGCCTCGAGCGGCGCCGTCCTGGACTGATCGTCGTCGACGACGCGAAGGCCTCTTGGTTGCTCCCGTTGGACGACGCGAAGGCCTCGAGGTGGCTCAGTCTGAAAAGACTGATTCACCTCGAGGCCATCGCGTCGCCTGGTACCAAGGCCCTCGGTAGCCAAAGCCACAGTTGGCGGAGTTGATCCACCGAAGCGATGGGATCACCTCGAGGCCATCGCGTCGCCTGGTTGCAGAACCCTCGTAAGCCAAAGCCACTGCTGACGTGGTTGATCCACGTTGGCGACGGGATGGCCGTGAGGTGCATCGGCCGTTTCCGGCCGAGCCACCTCAGGGCCCTCCCGGCGTCTACGCAGCCGCGAAGCGGTAGCCGTCGTCCGAGACCGTGGCACGGCCATCGGCGACGAGGCGCTCGAGGTGCGCGAGCGCCTCGACCAGCGCGAACCGGCGCTCGTGCATGCCGTGGCCGTTCGGCCAGATCACGCTGGCGACGTCCATCGCAGAGACGGCACCGTTCTGCAGCGCACCATGGGCGATCAGCAGACGCTCGTCGTGCATAGCGCGGATCTCACGGGCACGGCCGGCGACGTCTTCAATCGGCTGGCGGTGGCCACCGTGCACGATCGTGGGCGAGAGCTCGGCGAGGCGCTCGAGCGTCTCGAAGTAGCGGCCCAGCGGATCGAAGTCCGTGTCTTCCCAGCGGCCGACGTTCGGGCTGATCGTCGCGAGGATCACGTCGCCGCCGAACATGCGGTCGGTCGTCAGGCCGTGCAGCGCGATGTGGCCGTCGGCATGGCCGGGCAGGTGCAGGATGCGGAAGTCCTCGTCGCCGACACGGACGAGGTCGCCCTCGTCGACGAGGTGCGTCGGCTCGGGGATCGTGACGGGCGAGCCGCCCTCGTCATCGGCTGCCTCGCGCGCCATCTCCGCCGACATGCCGTTGCCGAACATGTGGTCGTAGACGCCCTCGATATCCATATCGACCCAGGCGTTCTTGGACAGCGCAGCGTCGAGACGCCCTTGCACGATCTCGTTCGGCTCGACAAGGTCGGCGAGCAGGCCGCCGCAGCCGATGTGATCCGGGTGGTAATGCGTGACGACGATGCGGTGGATCGACGGGTTGCCGAGCAACTCCAGCGCCTCGGTCCAGCGGCGCACCGTGCCGGGCGTGCCGAGGCCCGTATCAATGATCGTCCAGCCCTCGGGCGCCTCGAGTGCGTAGCAGTGCGTGTGGTCGAGCGCCCACGGCAGCGGCATGGTGATGCGATGCGCACCCCCGCCGAGATCTGCGAGCTCGAACTCCCGCGCCATGTGCCGGGCCTAGAGCTCCGTGCGCTCGACGGACTTGGAGACGTAGCCCTCGAGGACGTCGCCCTCTTCGAGGTCGGAGAAGCCCTTGAGGACGATGCCGCACTCGAAGCCCTCCTTGATTTCCTTGACCTCGTCCTTGAGGTGGCGGATCGAGTCGATCTCGCCGTCCCAGGTGATCACGCCGTCGCGGATGACACGGGCGTTGGAGCCGCGCGTGATGATGCCGCTGGTGACCATGCAGCCCGCGATCGTGCCGATCTTCGACGCCTTGAAGAGCTGGCGCACCTCGGCGGTGCCGGTGATCTCCTCGACGATGTCCGGCGTGAGCATGCCGACGAGCGCGGCCTCGATGTCCTCGGTCAGCTTGTAGATGACCTTGTAGGTGCGGATGTCGACGCCCTCGCGCTCGGCAAGGCCCTTCGCCTCTGCATTCGGACGGACGTTGAAGCCGACGACGATCGCCTTCGAGGCAGCGGCCAGCATGATGTCGGACTCCGTGATACCGCCGACGCCCGTGTGGATGACGCGAACGGCGACTTCCTCGCTCTTGATCTTGTCGAGCTCGGAGACCGCAGCCTCGACGGAGCCCTGCACGTCGCCCTTGATAACCAGGTTGAGGTCGCGGACCTTGCCGTCGGAGACCTGCTTGAACAGATCCTCGAGCGAGATCGACTTCTGGCTGCGGCGCGAGAGCTCCTCGGCACGCAGGCGCGCAGCGCGCTTCTGTGCAAGATGGCGCGCATCGCGCTCGGAATCGACGACGCGGCAGACCTCGCCGGCCGGCGGCGGCTTGTCGAAGCCGACGATCTCGACGGGCTCGGCCGGACCAGCAGAATCGAGCTTGACGCCGTGCTCGTCGAGCATGACGCGGACCTTGCCCCAGGCATCGCCGGCCACGACGGCATCGCCCTGCTTGAGGGTGCCGCGCTGGACGAGCATGGTCGCGACCGGACCGCGGCCGACATCGAGACGGGACTCCACGATCGGGCCGGAGGCCGGCGCGTCGGGGTTGGCCTTGAGCTCGAGGACGTCGGCCTGAAGCAGCAGCATCTCGAGCAGGCTGTCCAGACCGGTCTTCTCCTTCGCGGAGACGTCGACGAACACGGTGTCGCCGCCCCAGTCCTCGGGCTGCAGGCCGTGCGTGACGAGATCCTGGCGCGTCTTCTGCGGGTTCGCGCCGGGCTTGTCGATCTTGTTGACGGCCACGACGATCGGCACCTCGGCCGCCTTCGCATGGTCGATCGCCTCGAGCGTCTGGGGCATCACGCTGTCGTCAGCGGCGACGACGAGCACGGCCACGTCGGTCAGCTTGGCGCCACGGGCACGGAGGGCGGTGAACGCCTCGTGGCCCGGCGTGTCGAGGAACGTGACCTGACGATCGCCGACGTCGACCTGGTAGGCACCGATGTGCTGGGTGATGCCACCGGCCTCGCCCGCGACGACGCTGGTCTCGCGGATCGCGTCGAGCAGCGTGGTCTTGCCGTGGTCGACGTGACCCATGACGGTGATGACGGGAGCGCGCGGCTTGAGCGTGGCCGGATCGTCCTCGATGACGATGTCGTCGAGTTCCTCCTCCGCGCTTTGAATGGTGACGGGGCGCTCGAACTCGGCGGCGATGATCTCGATCGCCTCATCGGTGAGCGACTGCGTGATCGTCACGAACTCGCCGAGACCCATCATCGTCTTGATGATCTCAGCCGTGGAGACGCCGAGCTTCTCCGCGTACTCCTTGACGGTGACGCCGCTGGGAACCGTGACCGGACCCGTCGGGCGGACGACCGGCTTCTCCTCGCGCACCTCGCGATCGCCACCTCCGCGACCACCGCGCTGCGGGCGTTCGCGCGGACCGCGGGCGGCCTGCGAATCGATGACGACACGACGCTTCTTGCCCTGCGGCACACCACGCTGCGGACGCGCACGGCCGGCGGGAGCACCGCCCGGAGGCGGCGGCGGTGCGAAGCGACTGCCACCCGAGGTCGGGCGAGGCGGACGGGAATCGCGGGCGGGGCGCTCACCGGCTGCAGCAGCGGGAGCGGCCTCTTCCTTCTTCTTGGGCGGCTCGACGGGCTCGGGCTTGATCGCGTTGGGGTGCGCGGCCGCCGGATCGACCGGCTTGGCCTCCGCAGCAGCGCCCTTAGCCGAGGTGGCGGGCTTCTTTGCGGCAGCGGCGGGCTTCTTCTTCGCCGGCGGCTTCTTCGGCTTGGAGCCTGCCAGCGCACGCGCGGCGGCGACCTCATCGACCATATCCCGCTGAATCGGCACGCCGGCCTCGAAGAGGACGCGGGCAACCTCATTGGGATCGAGCCCGCGCTCGCGCGCGATTTCAACGATTCGTCGTTTAGCCATCAGCCGAGGATCCTATCAGCCATGCGGATTTCAGCCCCCCGGCAGCGCCGCAATCACAAGCGCCGCAAGGCCTTCCGGGATCTCGGCGGACGAGCGCAGACGCCGTGGAATGGCACGCGAGCGCACCGCAGCGTCCACGCAGTCCGCTGACGGGCACAGATAGGTTCCCCGCCCCGCCCCACGGCCGATCACGAGCGCGCCGGCGACGTCGACCGAGAGCCGTACGAGGCTGCTCTGCGGTCGACGCCGCCCGCAGCCCGAGCACGTGCGCTCGGGCCCGGGCGCTGGCGCGCTAGGCGTTGTCGGCCTCGTCGGCCTCGAGCTCGACGTCGGACTCGGCCTCGACCTCGGCCTCAACCTCGGCTTCGACCTCGGCAGCCACCTCGGCGACGACCTCAGCGGCCTCCTCCTCGGCGATCTCGGCGTCGATCTCGGCGGCGATCTCCTCGCCGACCTCGGTCTCCTCGGCCGGGGTGGCGACCCCACTCGCGCGCGGGCGCTCGAGCTCGTCGCCGTCCACGGTCACGATGTCCTCGGGGCCGACCAGGCGCTCGTAGCGGCGGATCACGATGCCGTTGATCGACACGCGCCCCTCCTTGAGCAGGCCCTTCATAGCGCGCTCGTCGTAGCCGCTGGCCTCGAGGAACTTGGCGATGTTGTCGGCGCCGGCGTACTCCTCGTCGCCCTCCATGGCGAACTCGGTCTCCGACTTGATGTCGATGCGCCAGCCGGTCAGCTTGGCGGCGAGACGCGCGTTCTGGCCCTCGCGGCCGATCGCCAGCGACAGCTGATCGTCGGGCACGATCACCGTGGCCTGCATGCTCTCGTCGTCGACGAGGACCTCGCGGACGCGGGCCGGGGCCAGCGCCTTCGCGATGAAGCGGGCGGGCTCGTCGTTCCACGGGATGATGTCGATCTTCTCGCCGCGGAGCTCGCCGACGACCATGCGCACGCGCGAGCCGCGGGGGCCGACGCAGGCGCCGACCGGATCGACGCCCTGAACCTTCGACTCAACGGCGATCTTGGCGCGGTACCCCGCTTCGCGGGCAACCTGGCGGATCTCGACGAGGCCGTCGCTGATCTCGGGCACCTCGAGGGTGAACATCTCGCGGATGAGCTCCTCGGAGCGGCGCGACAGAACGATCTGGGGTCCGCGCGTGCCGTTGCGGACCTCGATGATGACGGCCTTGATGCGCGCGCCGTGCTCGTAGCGCTCGCCGGGGACCTGCTCGGAGCCAGGCAGCAGCGCCTCGACCTTGCCGAGATCGACGAGGCAGTAGCGGTTGTCGGCCTGCTGGACGATGCCGGTCACGACGTCGCCCACGCGATCCTGGTACTCCTCGTACATCATGTCGCGCTCGACCTCGCGGATCCGCTGCAGGATGACCTGCTTCGCGGTCTGCGCGGCAATGCGGCCGAAGTTCTTCGGCGTCGCGTCGTAGGCGACGATGCCGTGCTGGGCCAGCTGATCCCACTCGATGATCGGCTCGGGCTCGTTGTCGATCGGATCGGGATCGCGGTCGGCGCGGATGTAGAACGCGGGGCGCTCGCGGCGCGGGCGCTCCGGCTCGGCGACGGGGATCTCGCTCATCTCGGGCGGCAGCGGGTACTCGAGCAGTCCGAGCGCCTCGAGCTGATCGTCGTCGGCGTCGATCTGCATGACGCGGAAGTCACCGCTGTCACGGTCGATCTCGACGCGGGCGTGCTTGCCCTTCGACTCGGGGCTCTTCCGATACGCGGCGCCGAGCGCCTCTTCGAGCGCGACCAGCAGGACCTCGGCGTCGATCGACTTCTGCGCCTCGAGCTCGCGGACTGCTTCCAGGATTTCCTTGCTCATCGTGACTTCACCAGCTTCCACATGAGGGTTGACTTCTTGACGTCGGCGTAGGGCACCTCGAGGCGCCCGCTGCCGGTTTCGACCGTGACGGATTCGTGACCGGCGGCTACGAGCACGCCCTCGAAGGACGTCTGGCCGTCGACCGGGACGCGCATGACGAAGGAGGCCTCGCGGCCGACCATGCGCGCGTAGTGCTCGGGACGTGTGAGGGCGCGATCAAGACCGGGCGACGAGACCTCGAGCGCCCACTCCTCGCGGAGGGGCAGCAGCACCTTGGAGATGTCCTCGCAGACCCCCAGGTCGACGCCACCCTCGCGATCGATCATCACGCGAAGCTGCCCGTGGCCGGGGTCTGCCGTGACGTCCCACACGTAGATCTCCGGGCGCGCCTCGCCGATCAGCTGCACGACTTGCTCACGAGGATCCGCTGCTGCGCTCATCTGGCACCCCCTTTCGTCTGCGTTTTCCCAAAAAAAAGACGGGCTCTTGGCCCGTCTCGGCCGAGCGCATCACCTCCGCGCTCGTGTCGAACGCTACCAGACGTCAGTGGGTTCGGGTGCCGCTCAGGAGTCGTGGACGATCGTGACCGGACCGTCGTTGACGAGCGCGACCTGCATGTCGGCACCGAAGCGCCCGCCGGCCACCGGTACGCCAAGTCCCTTGAGCGTCTCGATGTAGAGGCTCACGAGCGGCTCCGCCACGGCCGGGTCGGCCGCCCACGTGAAGGACGGACGGTTGCCACGACGTGTATCGGCGAGCAGCGTGAACTGGGAGATGATCAGCACGGAACCTTCGACATCGACCACGGAGCGGTCGAAACGACCGTCCTCATCGCGAAAGATCCGCATCTCCGCGGTCTTCTCGGCCGCGCGCGTCACGGTCTTGGCGTCGTCGCCCTCGCCGATGCCCACGAGCGCCACGAGTCCGTGGCCGATCGCCCCGACGACCTCACCACCGATCGAGACGGAGGCTTCGGAAACCCGCTGCAGAACGAGGCGCATGCCCAGAGGGTGGCAGATCGCCTCCGTGCGGCCGGTCGGTGGGCTACGCTCACCCAGCACGTTCACGGGAGCCCTGCCCGCGCAATCGGCGGTCTGGGCGGCTCACATCCGTAATCCGAAAAGACGCCGTCGCGGTTCGACGGCCGATCGCTGGAGGACCGCCACGATGAGCAACACCCCGCTGTACGACGCCTACAAGAACTTCCTCGCCAATGCCGGCACGCCGTTCACGGTGCCCGGGCACAAGCGCAACCCGGAGCTGAGCGACGACTTGCTCGCGCTCGACGTGCCCCACTACACGGGCGTTGAGGATCGTCGCGTCTCGACCAAGCGCCTCGCCACGGCCGAGCGCATCGCCGGCGAGCTCTGGGGCGCCGACTGGTGCGGCTTCTCCGTGCAGGGCTCGTCGCACGGCAATGAGGCGATCTGCCTCTCGCTGGGCAAGCCGGGCGACAAGGTGATCGTGGCGCGCACGATCCACAAGTCGCTGTTCTTCGGCATTGTCCTCGCCGGTCTCGTGCCCGTCTGGATTCGCCCCGACATCGATGAGGAGACGGGCCTGACCGCCGGCATGCCCGTCAGTCGCGTCGCCGAGGCGCTCAAGGAGCATCCCGATGCCAAGGCGGTGATGCTCGTCGAGCCCAGCTACGTCGGGGGCGTCTCCGACGTCGCGGCGCACGCCGAGCTCGCGCACGCCCACGGCATCCCGCTCACCGTGGACGCCGCCTGGGGCGCGCATCTCGGGTTCCATCCCGACCTCCCGCCGCACGCCATTCAGGCGGGCGCCGATGTCCTCGTGACGAGCATCCACAAGCACATCACCGGGTTCACGCAGTCCTCGATGGTGCTGGCTCAAGGCGAGCGCATCGACCTCGAGCGCCTCGAAGCCGCGTTCGAGGGCCTGCACACGACCAGTCCGTCGGGCGCGATCTTCGCCAGCATCGACCTGGCGCGCGACCTGCTGCAGGAGCGTGGCGAGGAACTTCTGGGCCAGGCCATCCGCCTGGCCGAGGAGTCGCGAGCCCGCTTCCGTCAGGTACCGGGCCTTGGCGTCGTTGGCATGGAGATCGCCGACCGCTCCCCCGCCCTGTTTATGCACGATCCCACCAAGATCGTGCTCACGCTCAGCGGCACCGGGGCAGACGGGCAGGTTGTCGCCGACGTCCTCGAGCAACGTGGCCTCCACCTCGAGTTCGCCGACCGCGACACGTTTTGCCCCGTCATCACGCTCGGTGACACGCCGGAGACGGTCGATTTCATGACCACGGAGATCATCCGCGCCATCGAGGAGCACCGCGGCGAGCCGCGCAAGCTCGTGCACACGATCGCCTGGACCCTCGACCCCGATACGGCAATGACGCCGCGCGATGCGTTCTTCGCCGACCACGAGCGCGTGTCGGCGTCCGCGGCCATCGGTCGAATCGCCGCGGAGTCGGCTGTGCCGTACCCGCCCGGCGTACCCGCGCTGGCACCGGGTGAGCGCATCAATGGCGATGTGCTCGCGGCACTGCAGGCAGAGGCGCAGAGCGGCACGCGCATCGCCTACTGCGGCGACCCAATGCTCGAGACGGTCCTCGTCGTCAAAGAGTAGGCCCAGAACGACGGAGGACCCGCTCCGGCTGGAGCAGGCCCTCGTCGTGCGGTGAGGCGGGACGCGACCCCGCTCGGGCGTTACTTGACCTTGGCGACGTTGAAGACGCCCTTCAGGAAGATGATCTTCTGCGCCTTGAAGACGGGCGAGAAGGTCGCCTGATCGAACGAGACCTTGCCGCGGAACTGCGCCTTGATCGAACCGGGTGCGTCGTTGGCGGCGTCGTCGAGCTGCTTGCAGGAGACCATATCCGGCACCTTGTCGGGATCCTTCGTGTCTGCGAAGCACCGCGTGGACGCATCCGTCTGGATCACGAACGACTCGCCCTCGAGCTGCTCGTTGAGGAAGGCCGCGGTGGCCTTGCTGACGCCCTCCTCCACGCTCTTGAACGTCACGTCGAAGGAGCCGTTGACTTCACCCGATCCCTGCACGCTGATGTTGATCACCATGAACTTGTTCTTCAGTTCCTTGGTGATCCCGGACGTCGGCGGTGCCTCGAAGCCACCATCCTGCCCCTCGGGAATGCACGGCGCCTTCATCGACGGACGCACGCCCGGCGGGCACGGCTTGGGCTTGCACGGAGACTGCGGCGACGGCATCTGCCCCTCGGCACAGTCGGGCATCTCGAACTTACACGGCGCCGTCGGCGATGGCATCTGCCCCGGCGCGCACGGCGCTAGGCTGCCCCAGTCGATGTT
>CAINDT010000120.1 GCA_903847495.1 uncultured Actinomycetes bacterium | reverse complement strand
GGCGCAGCCGGATCGCCCTGATGGCGTTTGGTGGTGCGTGGGGGCTGGTGTTCGGCGCTGGCATGGACATCTGGCAGCTGGCCGCCTTCGGGCCCGCCCTGACGCTGTCTGCCTTCATCGCCGTGCACGCGCGCGCCGTACCCTTCGATCTCGTGCACGCCCTCACCAACGTCATCCTGCTCGGTGTCGCCGGCATGCCGCTGATTGCGCTGCTCGATCGCAGCGCGCGGCGGATGCGTGGACGCTGGCTGCCTGTGGAGAAGAGCGAGTGATCCGCGCACTCGGCATCGCTCTGGCCCTGCTGGCGCTCGCAGCGCCGGCGCAGGCGAGCGTCTCGTCCGCGGGCGCCTACCTGGCGGGCAGCCTCGATCGCAATGGCTGTGCACGTGAGCCTGGGGGCACACCGACGGTGAACCTCAGCTCATGGGTAGCGTTGGGCCTGGTCACTGCAGGCAGAAGCGCGAGTGGGCCCGCCGCGTGCATCGAGAAGCACGCGAAAGCCCTCAAGGCGCTCACCGATGTGGAGGTGGCGACGTTGGCCCTGGTGGCCGCAGGTCGTAACCCGCGGAACGCGGGCGGCCGCGATTTCGTACAGACGATCCAGTCGTCGCTGCGCGGCGGGCGCATCGGCACGCTGGTGGCGACCAACCAGTTCGGCATCCTCGCCCTCAAGGGCGCCGGCGCCCCCATTCCAACGTCCGCGAAGCGGACCCTGCTCGCAGACCAGAATGCCGACGGCTCCTGGCCGGTGGCGGTTGGCGGTGATGGTGACTCGAATCTGACCGCCACAGGCATCCAGGCCGCAATCGCCGCGGGCATCGGACGCAACGATCCCGTCGTCACCCGGGCGCTGGCCGCACTGAAGCGCTTCAAGAGTCGAGGCGGCTACGCGCTCTCTGCCGGCACCCCACCCGACGCGCAGTCGACCGGCTGGGTGCTCTCCGGACTCGGCAGTGCCGGCCGTACCGACAGCCCGGCACGGAACTACCTCGCCGGACTACAGGCCGCCAACGGTTCCTTCGCCTACCAACGCGGTGTGGCGATCACGCCCGTCTGGGTGACGGCACAGGCAACGATGGGACTCGCCGGACGCAGCTTCCCGCTGCGACCCTGACTTAGAAGTCCTGGTTGGTCGGCTCGTCGACTACGCCCCACACGCCCATCTGGCGGAACTTGGCGCGACGGGCACGGCGGCGCTCGGCAGCGGGAATCATCTCGGCCTGCTGCAGCGACTGGCGAATGGCGTCGTCGAGGAACTTGGCCGCAGCATCGACGTCCTCGTGGGCGCCGCCCTTCGGCTCCTCGACGATGCGGTCGATCACGCCGAGGTCGAGACACGCATTGGCGGTCGGCCGGAACGCGTAGGCGGCCTTGCGGGCCTGGCCCGAGTCCTTCCAGAGAATCGCGGCGCACCCCTCCGGCGAGATGACAGAGTAGATCGAGTTCTGCTGCATCAGCACGCGGTCGCCAACCGCGATCGCGAGCGCGCCACCGGAGCCGCCCTCGCCGATGATCGTCGAGACGATCGGCACGCTGGCTTGGCAGAAGGCGAGGATCGAGCGCGCGATCATGCCGGCCTGGCCGCGCTCCTCGGCGTTGACGCCCGGGTAGGCGCCCGGCGTATCGACGAACGTGATGATCGGATAGCCGAAGCGGTCGGCGAGCTCCACCGCGCGGATTGCCTTGCGATAGCCCTCCGGGTGCGGCATGCCGAACATACGGCGTGTGCGCTCCGAGAGGTCGCGGCCCTTCTGGTGCCCGATCGCGACAACCGTCTGGCCGTGGTAGCGCGCCAGCAGGGTGATCAGCGCCTCGTCGTCGGAGAACGCGCGGTCGCCACGGAGCTCGAAGGCGTCGGTGAAGAGCCGCTCGGCGTAGTCGAGCGTGTACGGACGGTCGGGGTTGCGCGCCAGCTGGACGGCATCCCAGATGTGGGACTCCTCGGCGCGTGCCTCGAAGCGCTTCCGAAGGCGGCGGACCTCGTCGCTGACCCTAACCACGTCGTCGCCCCAGTCCCAGGCGCCCGAGCACCTTGTCGATTGGATTCGCGTCGCCTTCGACGATCGTCATCAGCGGCTCGCTGTCGCCCGTCGGCTCGTCCTCGGCAGGCGAGAAGAGCGTGAGCAGCTTGGCGAGCTCGCCGCGCAGCTCGCGGCGCGGCACGACGGCGTCGAGCTGGCCGAGGCGCAGGTTCGACTCGGCACGGCCGAAATCGGCGGCGACCTTCTCGCCCGTCGTCTGCTCGACCACGCGCGGGCCAGCGAACGACAGCAGC
>CAINDT010000119.1 GCA_903847495.1 uncultured Actinomycetes bacterium | reverse complement strand
GCAGGTTGCTGATGCGGGTACGCGCATCGACGTGCCGCTCACGGTCGGCGGCGGCGTCTCCGACGAGCCGCACGTGCGCGATCTGCTGGGCGCGGGCGCCGACAAGGTCTCGATCAACAGCGCAGCACTCGATCGACCTGACCTGATTGCCGAGTGTGCGGAGCGCCACGGCTCGCAGTGCATCGTCGTGGCCATCGACGCGCGCCGAGCCGACGGCACATGGGAGGCGGTCGCGTCGGGGGGCCGCCGCGCCACCGGGCGCGACGCCGTGACGTGGGCGCAGGAGGCCGTCGAGCGCGGCGCCGGCGAACTGCTCGTGACCAGCATGGACTCCGACGGGACGCAGCGCGGCTACGCCCTCGAGCTCTACGCACGACTGCTCGAGGCCGTCGACGTGCCGATCATCGCCTCCGGTGGCGCCAGCAGCCCCGCCGACATCGCCGACGTGCTGGAACTGGGCGTGTCCGCCGCGCTCGCTGCAAGCATCTTCCATGACGGTATCCACACGGTCGAGGAGGTGAAGCACACATGTCGGGAACGCCACCTGCCGATGCGCTGACGCTCACGGGCGAGCCCCGCTTCGATGCGCTCGGCCTGATCCCCGCGATCTGCCAAGACGCGGTCGATGGTTCTGTGCTGATGCTGGCATGGATGAACGCCGACGCACTCGCGCGCACGCTCACCACCCGGCACGCCTGGTTCTGGTCGCGCTCCCGCCAGGAGCTGTGGGAGAAGGGCGCGACCAGCGGCAACGTGCTGACCGTGCAAGACGTGCTGCTCGACTGCGACCAGGACGCGTTGCTCGTGATGGTCGCCCCCGCCGGTCCTGCGTGTCACACCGGCGCGCGGACCTGCTGGGGCGACGATGCTGGTCCGCTGCTGACGCGTCTGGCGGGCACCATCGCATCGCGCCGCGGCGCCGACCCGGAGACGTCCTACGTTGCGCGTCTGCTCGGGTCGGATCGCTCGCTGGCCGCCGGCAAGGTTGCCGAGGAGTCGGCCGAGGTACTCGACGCCGAGCCTGGCTCCGACCATCAGGTCGAGGAGGCCGCCGACGTGCTCTTCCATCTGCTTGCGCTCCTCGCCCGCGACGGTGTCGATCCGCTCCGCGTGCTCGACGTGCTCGCGCAGCGCGAGGGCCTGCCGCCGCGCTGGCTGCGAGATCCCGCGTGAGCGAGGCCCCCGACCAGTACGCGGGCATCAGCGAGATCTACGACGCGTGGTGCCTCGAGGTCCAGGAGGACATCGGCTTCTACGTCGGCATGGCCCTGGGCACCGGGACCACCGTGGTCGAGCTCGCCGCCGGCACCGGGCGCATCGCGATCCCGTTGGCGCTGTCGGGCTATGACGTGATCGCCATCGACCGCTCCGAGGCCATGCTCGACCTCCTGCGCACCAAGGCGGCTGAGGCCGGCGTCACCGAGCGCATCGACATCCACGTTGGCGACCTGACGTCACCCGGTGTTGAGGGGACGTACGACCGCGTGCTGATCCCGTTCCGCAGCCTGTTGCACCTCGCCGATGACGACGAGCGCCTCGCGGCTCTCCGTGCCGTCCACACGCTGCTCACGCCCAACGGCTACCTGGCGTTCGACGTCTTCAGCCCCACGCCGGCCGACGTGCAGGCGACGCAGGGCATCTGGCATCACCGCGACTCGGGCGCCAAGGAGCGCGCCGACTGGCACCGCACCGACGGCACCACGCACGTCGAGGTGGAGATGCGCGGTCGCACGACCACGTTGATCCTCCACCCGCTGCCCGCCAAGCGCTGGCTCGAACTCGTCGAAGAGGCGGGCTTCGAGGTGATCACCACCTGGGGCGGCTTCGACGGCGAGCAGGTGCGCGGTGATGGCACCGGCGACCTCGTGGTCATCGCCCAGCCGGCCTAGCCGACGATATCGGCAACAAGCAGGTCGACGTCGGCGGGTGTGGTGTCCCACGCGGTCATCAGGCGCGCCACGTTGCGCGGGGCGTCCCAGATGTAGAAGTGGTGCTTTGCTGAGAGCGCATGGATGCGCTCGGCGGGCAATGCGGCGAACACTGCATTGGCCTCAACCGGGTACTCGATCGAGACACCCGGAGCATCCGCGATACCGGCGGCGAGGCGCGCGGCCATGGTGTTGGCGTTGGCGGCGTGCAGACGCCAGCGATCGTCGGTCAGCAGGGCGTCCACCTGCGCCGCCACGAAGCGCATCTTCGACTGCAGCTGCGTAGCCTGCTTGCGGGCGTTCTGAATCGGGCCGCGGAGCGCGGAGTTGCGCGCAACGACGACCTCGGCGCCCATCGCACCGTTCTTCGTGAGACCGAACGAGATGATGTCGGCACCCGGCGCGACCTCCCCGAGCCCGCAGCCATTGTGGACCGCCGCGTTGCAGAGCCGCGCGCCGTCGACATGCAGCAGCATGTCGCGCTCGTGGGCCCAGTCCGCGATCTCCTGCACCGCCGCCGGCGTGTAGGCCGTGCCGCACTCGGTGGACTGCGTGATGCTCACGACGCGCTGGACGACATGGTGCTGCTCCTTCGCACGCAGCGCGCCGTCGAGCAGCGCGGGCGTGAGGCGCCCGTCCGGCGTGGCGATCGTCTCGATCTTCGAACCCGTGATGCGTTCGGGCGCACCGGCCTCATCCAGATCGATATGCGCGCCCTTCGCGGCCAGCACGCACTCCCAGCCGCGGAGCGCGAGCGATAGCGCGACGACGTTCGACCCTGTCCCCGTGAGACAGAGCGCGAAGGCGGCGTCGCCGAAGGCATCACGGAGGCGCACCTCTGCCCGCTCGGTCCACGCGTCGGCGCCGTAGCCCGACGCGTGGCCGACGTTGGCCGCTGCGAGCGCCTCGAGCACCTCGGGCGCCATGCCCGCGTGGTTATCGCTGCCGAAGGTCATCTCAGCCATCGCCGCGACTCCGGAAGGCAAGCGCCAGCGCAATCGCCCCGGCGGCGGCGACATTCAACGACTCGGCGCGCGCGGATTGCGGAATGCGGCAGATCACGTCCGCCCGCTTCCGCACCGAGGCGGGCAATCCTTCCCGCTCCGCTCCGAGCGCGAGCAGGACCGGACCGCTGAAGTCCACCTCCGCGACATCCGTGTCGCCGTGACCATCGAGAGCCACGAGGCGCACGTCGGGGTAGGCGTTGGCGACATCGGCGGCCGCAAGTGTTGGCACGGTGAAGGTCGCGCCCATCGCCGCACGTATGGCCTTGGGCGCCGTCGGGTCCGCCGCCGGTGCGCCAAGCACCACGACATCTGCGTCGAACGCGGCCGCGGAGCGCAGCAGCGTACCGACGTTGCCTGGATCACCCACGCCGCACAGCGCGAGCCCGAGTCCGGTCAGCGCCGCGGGAGCTTGCGGCAGGGAGTCGATGCGCACCACGCCGATCTGGCGCGAGCCAGACCCGAGCGCGGACACCGCATCGAGGACGTCACCCTGGACGACGGCGGGTGTCAGCCCTGCCCCCTGCGGCGACGGGGTCTCCTCGCGGACGAGCAGGTCTTCGAAGACGCAGCCGGCGCGCAGTGCGGCGTCCACGAGATCCTCGCCCTCGATGGCGAACACGCCGGCGTCACGACGCGCGGCGGTGCGCGTAAGCGAGCGCACGCGCTGCAGCCGCGGATTCCGCGTGCTGCGGATGATGTCCATCAGAAGCGCTGCCTACGAGGCGAGCGCGGACTTTGCCTGCTCGGCGAGAGCGCCGAACGTGGCGGGCTCGTTGAGCGCGAGATCCGCGAGGATCTTGCGATCCGCCGTCACGCCAGCCAGCTTGAGGCCGTGCATGAACTGCGAGTACGAGAGCTCGTGCTGGCGGGCGCCCGCATTGATGCGGACGATCCAGAGCGAGCGGAAGTCGCGCTTGCGGACGCGGCGGTCGCGGTAGGCGTAGTTGCCCGAGCGGGCAACCTGCATCTTGGCCTGGCGGTAGAGCTTGGACTTCAAGCCCCAGTAGCCGGACGCCTCCTCGAGGACCTTGCGGCGCTTCTTCTGCGCATGGACGGAACGCTTGACGCGAGTCATGCCTGAACCCTATCGCTTTCCGAGGAGGCGCAGCGCCTCCGGGTAGTCGGCCTTGGCCATGGGCTGATCCTGGCTGAGCTGGCGGCGGCGCTTGGCCGTCATCTTCCCGCGCAGGTGGGCCTCATTCGCCTTGCGGCGCGTGATGGTGCCCTTGCTGGACAGCTTCATGCGCTTCTTGGCACTGGAGTTGGTCTTGACCTTCGGCATTGCAGTTCCTTTTGTCCCTACGAGGTCGTCGCAGGCTCTTCGGCTTCCGCGGTGGGAGCCTCTTCGACTTCCGCTTCCGGAGCCCCATCGGGGTCCTTGGCGGCCGCCTCCGCAGCGTCCTCCTTGAGGAGTTGCTTCGACGGAGCCAACATCATGACCATATTTCGTCCATCTTGCAGCGGTTCCGACTCGATGACCGCGATTTCCTTGAGATCCTCGGCCAGACGAAGCAGCAATTCGCGCCCCTTTTCGGGGTGCGTCATCTCGCGTCCGCGGAACATGATCGTGACCTTGACCTTGTCGTGGTTCTTCAGGAACCGCACAACATGGCCCTTCTTGGTCTCGTAATCGTGGACTCCGACCTTCGGGCGGAGCTTGATCTCCTTGATCACGATGACGTTCTGGTGCTTGCGCGCCAGCTTCGCCTTCTGCTCCTGCTCGTACTTGTACTTCGAGTAGTCCATCACGCGGCAGACGGGCGGGCGCGCGTCGGCGGCGACCTCGACGAGGTCGAGGTTCTGGTTCCAGGCGAACTCGAGTGCGTCGTCGCGGTCCTTGACCCCGATCTGCTCACCATCTGCGCCAATCAGGCGCACCTGCGGTACACGAATGGCCTCGTTGATGCGGGTACGCGGCTCCTCGGGGGGCCTGTCGTATCCGCGGCGTGGCCTCAAGACTGATGCTCCGTGTGCAAGGGTGATGTGCTCCGTTCGGTGGATTGGCGGTCAACTGACCGACGCGGGCGATGGTAGCACGCACGCGGCGGACGGCATGCCCGCGAAACCCATTGTGGCACAGGCGTTTCGTTTGCCGTGTGCGCCAGGTCGCCGAGCACGCTCACGAGGCGCTGTAGATCGCGCGGGCGTCGCGCTCGGTGACGAGCGTGTCGATCACCGAATCGAGCGGCAGTGTGCCGAGGTCGACGCGACCGTGGCGACGTAGCGCCACCGCCCCCGCCTCGGCCTCACGATCGCCGATGACCAGCATCGCAGGAACCTTCTGCGTCTCGGCCTCGGCGATGCGCTTGCCGATCGACTCGCCACGCGCATCGATCTGGACGCGGAGCCCGGCGCTGTGCAACGCGTCGCGCGCCATCTCCGCCGCGAGGATGTGACGATCGGAGATCGGCAGGATGACGGCCTGCACCGGGGCGAGCCAGAGCGGGAAGGCGCCACCGTAGTGCTCGATCAGGATGCCAATGAAACGCTCGAAGCTGCCGAGCAGCGCGCGGTGGATCATCACCGGGCGGTGGTCATGGTC
>CAINDT010000118.1 GCA_903847495.1 uncultured Actinomycetes bacterium | reverse complement strand
GGAAATCAGCCATCTTCGACCAGTTGAGCCACTCGCCCTTGTGGGCGTCGGGCGAAAGGGTTTCGAACGTAACCGGGTTCACTGTGAACGCACCTCCTCGTACGTACACCGGAGTATGGCGCACTTGGACGCGGAGGGATACCCTGCATCCGCATGACGACCTCCGTCACCGAGACCACGCTCGACGACTCCCCCGCGCTCGAGCTGCGCGCCGGCGAGCTGATCGCGACCGTTGTCCCCTCCGTAGGCATGGTCGTCGCCTCGCTCATGCGGGGCGAAACCGAGCTGCTCGGCCAGCGCGGCGGCCTCACCGCGTATCGCGACAAGGGCTCGAGCTTCGGCGTGCCGCTGCTCTACCCGTGGGCCAACCGCCTGAGCGGCCTGTCGTACACCGCCAGTGGAACGACCGTGGAACTGGACGCTGCGACGACGCCAATCAAGCTCGACGGCAACGGACTGCCGATCCACGGACTGCTCACCGCCAGCCGTCTCTGGGAGCTCGGCCACGCCACGGCCGATGAGGGTGGCGCCGAGGTGATGGCCACGCTTGACTTCGGCGAGCATCCCGAGTTGCTGGCCGGGTTCCCATTCCCCCACGCAATCGCGCTCACGCACCGCCTTGACGCCAGCGGCCTGCAGACCACGTTGACGGTGATGCCCACGGGCGACGTCGCCGTCCCGATCGCGTTTGGTTTCCATCCGTATCTGGCGCCCGGCGGCGACCGCACGGCGTGGCTGATCGAGCTGCCTGTCACCTCGCACGCGCTGCTCGACAACCGCGGCCTGCCGACCGGTGAGATCGAGCCCGTGCCGCCTGGCCCGCGCGCGCTCGACACCGCCGCCTATGACGATCTGTACCCGACGATCGAAGCCGAGCCGGAGTTTGCGGTCGAGAACGCGGAGCGCCGCCTCGAGGTCTCGTTCGGACAGCACTTCTCCTGCGCGCAGGTCTACGCACCGGCCGATGCCGACTTCATCTGCTTTGAGCCGATGACGGCGCCGACCGACGCGCTCGTCACGGGCAACGAGCTGCGCGTCGTCGAACCGGGTGGCTCGTTCACCGCCTCGTTCCGCATCGACGTCCTGAGCCTCTAGCCGTGCCCGAAGGCGACACCCTCGAGCGGATCGCCCAGCAGTTGCAGCCGCTGGTCGGCAGCGTGCCAACAATCACGACGCCGCTGGCCCGCCACCAGCCGATGCGTCTGCCCGCACGTCTGGCCGGCCAGACGCTAACGGCAGTCGAGGCGCGCGGCAAGCACCTGTTGATCCGCTTTGACTCCGGCCTCGTGATCCACTCACACCTGCGGATGTCGGGACGTTGGGACATCGGCGCGACCGGACGCCCGACGCGGCGCCCACGCTCGACGGCCTGGCTCGTGATCGACGACGGCACGACGGAGGCAATCCTCGTCAACGGCGCGGTGCTCGAACTCCTGACGCCCGCCGAGCTGTCGCTCCACCCCAGCCTGCGCCTGCTTGGCCCCGACGTGCTCGACGAGGGCTTCGACGCCAGTGCAGCGGCCGCTCGGGCGCGCCGCGGCCCGTCCGAGCAGACCGTCGCCGACGTCCTGCTGGATCAGCGCGTCCTGGCGGGCGTGGGCAACGTCTGGAAGAGCGAGATCCTGTTCGACCTGCAGCTCGATCCGCGCACGACCGCCACCGCCCTCGACGACGCCGAACTCACGGCGTTGCTGGCACGCGCCTCAGAGCTGATGCGCGCGCACATGGCGAGCGGCGCGACGCAACGGCCCGTGCAGATCTACGGCCGCGCCAACCGAGCCTGCCCGGTGTGCGGTACCGCCATCCGTGCTCGAGCCCAGGGCGACGAGGGTCGCCGCACCTTCTGGTGCCCGCAGTGTCAGCCTTCGCGCGACGACGCGTCGCCGAAGAACGACTGAACCCGCTTGGCGGCCTCAGGGTCGCGCTTCGTCGCGTTCGGCTTGGCTTTGGGGGTGCGCGGGCCACCGCGCTCGATCAGCGCCCGGACCTCCGTCGCCGCATCGACGGCGGTGAGCGCCGCGGTCTCCATCGAGACGAAGTCACTCACCCAGTCGCCGGCCATGAAGACACGACCGCCGAGCCCGCGCTCGAGCGTCTCCTGCGCGCGCCAGCGGCCCGGGGCGCCGTACGGACCGGCGTGCTCCCACGGCAGCGTCCACAGCTCGACGATGTGTCGGCGCAGCTCGGGGAATAGGCGATCCACGCTCGCCAGGTGGTGCTGCTGGATCTCGTCGTCGGTCTTGCCGAGCAGCGCGCGACCACGATCGGCACCGGTGTAGACCATCAGCACGCTGCCCTGCTTCGGGGCGCCCGTGCCGTTGAGGGCGTTGGCGTGGTTGAAGAACATCGTGAAGCCGAGATCCGGCGTGAGGATCGAATAGATGTCGTCCCACGGCATCGGGTCGGTCTCGTCCGTGCGGATACTCGTGACGATGTGTGGTCCGAAGCGGATGCGATCGACGGCGGCGGCGAAGCCAGGCGTCATCGCGTCGGCCATGAACGGTGCAAGATCGGGCGCCGGCACGGCGACGATCGCAGCCCGCGCACGCACCTCCCCCGCTCCATCCGGCCCCTCGTAGCCGACCGTCACGCCGGCACCGTCGAAGGCCAGGCGCGTGGCGCGTGTCTGCAGGCGGATGTGGCTCACGAGGTCGGCACCCAGCGCGTCGGTGAGGAGACCCGATCCGCCGCGCATATTGCGGCCGAGGTCACCGGAATCCCAGACGTGCCCGAACAGCGCAGCCATCGAACCCTCGGAGATCTGATCGGGCTCGGCGATCGTGCGATTGCAGAGTGCGCGATAGATCTCAGCGGCTTCGGGGTGCAGCGGGCCAAGGAAGTCGGCAAACGAGCGGTCGCCGCCGTACTGCAAGAGGCGCATCCGCACATCGGCCGCGCTCTCGCCCGTTCGCGGCACCGCGAGCTTCATGTACTCGTCACCGATCCGCTTGACCTTGAGACCCGCCCGCGCAAACGACGCCCGGCCGCGCAGCGACAGCGGC
>CAINDT010000117.1 GCA_903847495.1 uncultured Actinomycetes bacterium | reverse complement strand
GTTGTCACCGGCGGTGGCCTTCACCTCGAACACGCCGTCGGCGAGCTCAAGAACGGAGACGTCGAACGTGCCGCCGCCGAGGTCGAAGACGAGCACCTTCTGCTCGCCCTCCTTCTCGATGCCGTAGGCGAGCGCGGCGGCGGTGGGCTCGTTGATGATGCGCAGGATGTTGAGGCCGGCAATGCGGCCGGCGTCCTTCGTGGCCTGGCGCTGCGCGTCGTTGAAGTACGCGGGCACCGTGACGACGGCGTCGGTGACGGGCTCGCCGAGCTTGGCCTCTGCGTCGGCCTTGAGCTTGCCGAGGATCATCGCGGAGATCTCCTCGGGGGAGAACTCGCCGCCGCCCGCGCTGACGCGGGCGTCGCCGTTATCGCCGGCGATGACGGTGTACGGGATCATCGTCATCTCCTCGGAGACCTCACCGGACTTGCGTCCCATGAAGCGCTTGATCGAGAAGATGGTGTTCTCCGGGTTGGTGACGGCCTGGCGCTTCGCGGGCGTGCCGACGAGGCGCTGGTCGTCCTTGCTGAACGCGACGACGGACGGCGTGGTGCGCCCGCCCTCCGTGTTCTCGATGACCGAGGGCTCGCCGCCCTCGAGGACTGCCATGCAGGAATTGGTGGTACCGAGATCGATGCCGATGACGCGACCCATGTGGGATATGCCTCCGTAAGTGGGGAAAGGGGATGAAACGGGAACTGCAGGCGCCGTCAGAGGCGGCGCGTACCTGCATCCTACAATCTCAGTGCCTCAGTATCAAGTTTTCTTTTTGTAAGGATTCACATCCAGCCGGCGGCGCAGAAACCACGGGCGCCGCTGGAGGGAGTAGCATCACGGCATGCGTCGCATTCCCCTGCTCCTCGCCGTCGCCCTGCTCACCGTCCTCGTCGCCGGTGGCTCCGCCCAGGCGGCGAAGCGGCTCAGCGCCGCGCAGGTGGCGGCCAAGTTGCAGGATCAGCACGCGTACGTCCAGCCCGGCTCGACCCCCAAGCCCGACGTCGCGGCCCTCAACGCCGTCGCGGCCGCGAATCCGTCGTTCTACCTCGTGGTGCTCCGGCGCCCACTGGCTGGCGCCGCCAACGCCAAGGGTTCGGCGCGCCTGCTCGCCCTGGCGCTGCAGCCGACCAACCCCAAGGCCACCGTCGGCGTGGTGCAAGGCGGCAAGCTCGGCGGCGCGTCGCTCTCGTACCCACAGGAGCGCATCAACAAGGCGGTCGCCGACACGGGCCAAGTCGCTGCAACCGATCCCACGGGGGCACTGACGAGCTACACGCAGGCCGTCAGCAAGCCCAACATCAACCCTGATGACGGCGGCAGCGGCAGTGGTAGCAGCGGCACGCCGTTCTGGCAGTGGCTGATCCTGATCATCCTCGTCGTCGGCATCGCCCTGCTCGTGCTGCGTATCCGCGCGCGCTCCAACGAGCAGCGCAAGCGCCGCCGGGGCGGCTCCATCTGGACCGCACGCGAGTTCCACCTCGATCGGCTCGAGAGTCTCGCCGCGCGCCACGCCGCCCTCAACGGCGAGACCGCGGGCGGTACCGAAGACCCCGAGGCGATGGACCACATGCAGACCGCCGGCGCGCGCCTGCTCGCCCTGCGCCGCACCCTCCCCGCACTGACGTCGCCGCGCGAGCTCCGCACGGTCGCCGGCGAGCTGGATGCGGTCGAATGGGAGATCCTCTGGGTCGAGTACCGACTGTCCGACCATGCCCCGCCGGCGCCGATCATGCGCGGCTTCCCCGGCCTCTGCTTCTTCTCGCACGAGCATGGCCTCGGCACCGAGCCGATCGAACTGCGCAAGCCCGACGGCACGATCGCCACCGTCTACGTTAGCCCCGAGAACCGCCTGGCCCTCGAACGCGGCGACGCACCGGCCGTCTCGCTGGTGCACGTCGGGTCGCGCATGGTTCCGTGGCCGACCGCACCGTCGTGGTACGGCGCGTACGGCTGGAACGCCGACGACCTGCCCGGCCTCGAGTACGCCGGGCAGCAGATCTGGGGGATCGACGGCCCCGAGGACGCCGAGCACGACGGCCTGGACGACGCGCCCGACAGCGACGCACCACTCGTTGCGTATCCGGCCGACGGCGTCGACGCCACGGGTCCGGCCACCGCCGTCGAGACCCTCGATGGCGAGCTGGCCATGCCCGGCGAAGAGGCTACGCGCAACGAGGACCCGACGCGCGCGTGGGATCCCGAGACCGACGCCGCGTTCGAGGGCGCCGACGACCCCTTCATGCCGCCGCTCGAGGCTCCGCCTGCACGGCCCGTGGAGCCGCACGAGCCTGCGGCTGATGACGAACCCTCCTGGCAGGAGCCCTCCTACGAGGCGCCGCCGGCCGTGCCGGTCACCCCCGAGCCTGAGCTGCCGCCGGTGATCCCGCTGCCGCCGGCGGAGAGCACCGAGTCCGGCTTCGAGGAGCTCGACCTGCCCGCGCCAAGCGGCCTGGTCGAGGAGCCACTCGACGAGCTGGACGCATCCGAGGAGCTCTTCCCCGCGCCGCCCGTGCGGCCCGAGCCCGGTGATGACGAGGACACGCTCGATGGACTCCGCCCGCCGGCCAGGCCCGACTCCACGCTGGAGTGGGACCCGTTCACCGAAGGATCCGGCGACGAGACCCGCCACTAGCGTTGTCGGAGGCCGATTGGTACTGGGGTGTCGTCGTGCGCGTGGATGCGTCGCATGAGGTGCTGCAGGACCTCGGCACGCTCGTCGATGGAGAGGGCGTGCGAGCACAGGACCCCGCCACCGGCCACATCACGCTCTTCTACGCGCCGCTCCGCGGACCGGCAGCCGCACCGGAACTCGCGGAGCGCGTCCGCGGGAACGTCGGCCACATCGACGCGTTCGATCTGCACTGCGCTGGGTTCGGCGAGTTCCCCTCCGCCACCCGCCCGGTCGCCTGGCTCGGGATCGTCCGCGGACAGGACGTGCTTGCCAGGCTGCGCGAGGTGCTCTGCGATTGCGACGAAGACTGCCACCGCCACGCCTTCGTCCCGCACCTGACGCTCGCCTACGGCGAGGATCCCGCGGCGTACGCCGCCACGCGTGCCGTCATGCGCGAAGTGGCCGAGCATGCCGCGATCGCCACGCGCATCGATGCCGTCTGGATCGCGGGCTTCCCGGCCGACGGCCATCCGGCACGCGACCTGCGATACGTCGAGCGGATCCCGCTCGCCGGCGGCTGATCCCAACGCCCCCTACACTTCCGTCATGACCCCGCGCCCTCCCCTCGTCGACTCGTTCGATCGCCGCATCGAGAGCGTGCGCGTGTCCGTGACTGACCGCTGCAACTTCCGCTGCAAGTACTGCATGCCGGCGGAGGGGCTCGAGTGGCTGCAGCGCACCGAAGTGCTGACGTTCGAGGAGATCGAGCGTCTCGCCACGATTCTCGCCGCCATGGGTGTCTTCCACGTACGGCTGACCGGTGGTGAACCGCTGGTTCGGCGCGACGTCCCGGAGCTCGTCGAGCGCCTCGTGAAGGTGCCGGGGCTGACGGATCTCGCGCTCACGACCAACGGCATCGCACTGCGCACCCTCGCGGGCCCGCTCGTCGATGCCGGCCTGCGCCGCATCAACGTCTCGCTCGACAGTCTTGATCACTCCCGCTTCGCCGAGATTACGCGCCGCGACATGCTCGATCGCGTACTCGAGGGGCTCGAGGAGGCCGAGCGGTATCCCGAACTCCGACCGATCAAGGTCAACGCCGTCGCCATGCGCGGGTTCACGGAGCAGGAGGTCATCGCCTTCGCCGAGCTCGCGCGCCGCAAGCCGTACGTCGTGCGGTTCATCGAGTTCATGCCGCTCGACGCCGACCGGACGTGGACGAAGGCCGATGTCCTGACCGGCGATGAGATCCGCGCGATGATCGAGACCGTCTACCCGCTCGTGCGCCTCGACGCGCCCGCGTCATCGACAGCCGAGCGCTGGGGCTTCGCCGACGGCAAGGGCGAGATGGGCTTCATCAACCCGGTCTCCCAGCCGTTCTGCTCGTCGTGCGATCGCATCCGCATCACCGCAGAGGG
>CAINDT010000116.1 GCA_903847495.1 uncultured Actinomycetes bacterium | reverse complement strand
GATCACCGTCAGCGCAGCAGCCGCAGCAGCCGCGGCGTCGGCCGCATTGCCGCCAGCCGCGCCGACGCGCAGCGCCGCCTGGACCGCGAGAGGGTGGCCGCACGAGACCGCGAGGTGCTGGCCTTCGATACGAGGACGGGGTAGGCGCTGAGACATAGGGCGAGCATGCCACATCGCGGGTGCTATCGTCATCTGCGGAGGAAGGGGAAGTCCGGTGCGAATCCGGCACGGTCCCGCCGCTGTAAGGAACGACCGCTCGACGCGGTGCATGCACCGGTCACTGGATCCTCGGATCTGGGAAGGCAAGACGATCGGCCTCGGCAACGAGGAAGTGCGCTCCGAGTCAGAACACCCTGCTCCGAACCAGACGGACCCGTCTGGACAATCCTCGAGAGAAGGACGTTCGATCATGCGTACGAGGCATCTCCTCGTGGCGGCCGCCATTGGCGCAACCGCCCTCATTCCTGCCACCGCTAACGCGGCCACCCTGCGCGTCGTGTCCGACGCCAAGAACGTCTTCGGCGCGACCGCTACGGACGTGGCCAGTGCCCGGTCCTACGTGGACTCGAAGGGCAAGCGGCACGCGCTCAAGCCCGATACGGCCATGGGCCAGATCGTTGCGACGGGCCTGCCGTACACGGCCGTCTTCGACGCCTCCTACAACGCGGCGTACCTCACCCGCATCGTCGGCGCCTCGGCGTCGGCCACCGGGTACTGGGCGTTCTTCGTGAACGGCACGCTGTCGATGACGGGCGCTACCGATGCGAAGTTGAAGGCCTCCGATGAGGTCGTCTGGCTCGTCGATAGCGATTACTCGACGAAGAACGGTCCGTTCACCTACGACCTGGATGCCAAGGCCAACAGCAACGGCACGGTGACGTTCAGCGCCACCCGGATCGGCGGCCCCAAGGCGATCGTCGCCGGCGGTGCCCCGCTGCACATCAACGGCGCCAAGGTCGGCAATCTCGCCGCCGACGGCACGCTGACCATCACGCCGACTGGCGCGTGGACGGCACAGATCCCGGCCAAGGGGCGGATCGCGGCGTCTGAGACGCTCGCCGGCTAGGTCGTGCTGCGGGTCCTCCCCGCACTCCTGCTGGTCGCGGCACTCGTCGCGGCCTGCGGCACATCGAAGACGCAGCCCCTGGCGCAATCCGCGCCAGGGGCTCGCGTCAGCGTGACCGCGGACTGGGGCTCTACCGCGATCGCGCAGGGCCGTGGCAACCCGGGGACCGTGATCGACGCTACGCGCGGCGTCGCGAAGGTGACCACCAGCTACGGCGGCCGTTACGTCACCGGCATCGCCGGTGACAAGGGCGACGGTACGCGCGACTGGATCTTCTGGATCAATGGCATCGAGGCGCCGGCCGGCGGCGCAGATACCAAAGTCGCCGCAGGCGACCGAATTTGGTGGGACCTCCATCGCTGGAATGGCCGGGTCAACGTGCCCGCGGTCGTCGCGGACTGGCCAATGCCGCTGACGCGTGGCATCGGCGGCACGACCAAGGGTGTCTCGGCCGATCCTCCACTCTCGACCGCCCTCCGCACCGCCGGCGTGGACGTGGCGCAGCCCGCCGCGACCACCGGCCCACGCGCGATCGTCGGCGGCAGCGCCGAGCTGATGGATCGTGATCCTCGCTGGGGCCAGGCCGTGGCCGATCCCAACGCCTCGGGGCTGACCGCATGGATCGACATCAAGGGCTACGTCCGCGTCTGGAACGCCGCCCTCGGCCGGGCGCAGGGCGTGCCGCGCGCCGTTGCCGTCATCGTCGCAACGACCGACGGCTATGCCGCCAGCGATCCGCCGGTGATCGTCGTAGCGGGCATCACACAGTCGGCTGCCCTCGCGGCGGCGCAGGCGCTGGTGCAACGCCCCGAGCTGGTGCGCAACGCCACGGCCGTCTGCCTCGACGCAGCCGGCAACGTCGTCTGCCGCGGCGGCAGCGGCCGCACACCATGAGAGCGCCGCTCCCCCCGCTGTTGGTCGCCGCCGCGCTGATCGTGATCGCACTGGCAACGTCGCAGCCGCTGATCGTGGGCGCTGCCTTCGCCGGGGCCCTGCTCTTGCACCACGCCGCCCCACCACCGCACCGCCTGATGCTGCGCGTAGCCCTGGTCTCCGGTCTCTTCCTCGTCCTGCTCAACCCGTTCGTCGCCGTCGAGGGCGACCACGTGCTGTTTAGCGGGCCGCACTTCCTGCTGTTTGACTTCGAGGTGACAAGCGAGGAACTGCTGTACGGACTCGTGGCCGGT
>CAINDT010000115.1 GCA_903847495.1 uncultured Actinomycetes bacterium | reverse complement strand
GCGGATGTGCTGGCCTCGTGTCTCGTGCTGCGCCCGAACCTGCTGGACGCGCTCGAGCAGCCCGCAGCCCGCGTGGATCTCGACGGCACCATCCGCACGAACGCCGCCTGGACCGTGCGCTGCGATGCCGCGTGAGAGAACCCTCATGCGGCGCTCATGCGAACCGCATCGCGAACCCCGACGATGAGTCCATGCACCCACCGCACGTGACACCCGAGAAGGTAACCCCATGATCCTCTGGGAGATCGCCCGCGCGACCGGCCTCGTTGCCGTCGTCGTCTACACCCTCACCGCCGCCTGGGGCATCCTGCTCGCCGGCCGGGGGATTCAGCAGCCCAAGGGCGCCCTGGAGCTGCACCGCTCCCTGCAGACGCTCGGTCTGATCGCCATCGTGACGCACGTCGCGGCACTGCTGCTCGACAGCTACGCCAAGGTGGAGTGGACCGCCGTGTTCGGCATCGACTCGCGCCCCGCCATCGTCCTCGGCGCAGTCGCACTGTGGCTGGCGATCGCCCTGCCGCTGTCCTTCGCGCTGCGGCAGCGCAAGCGGGTCAGCTTCCGCCTGTGGCGCGGGGTGCACTACCTCGCCTACGCCTTCTGGGCCAGCGCGATCGCGCACGGACTGTGGATCGGTACCGACACACGCAATCCGGCCGTCCTCGCCGGGTACGGGGTCGCCATCGCGCTGGTGGTCGGCGCCACGGCGTGGCGCGTCCTCGGCGGGGCGCCACCGAAGTCCAGTCGGCGCGAAGCTCCGGCAGCCTGACCACGGCCCGCGTCTCCGATACGGTTCGCGGACGCGGGTGTGGCGAAATGGCAGACGCGCCAGGTTTAGGTCCTGGTGGGGGAAACCCCGTGGAGGTTCAAGTCCTCTCACCCGCATCGGAATGCCCGGATCCCGTGATCCCGTACGATGGCGATCCGTATCGGGCCCAGCCGTCGGAGAAAGAAGCGCATGGAAACCGCTGTAGAGACCCTCGAGGACAACAAGGTCAAGATCCGCGTCGAGGTCGACGCGCATGATGTCGATCACGCGTTCGAGCACGCGCTCAACGACCTCCGCAAGGACATGCGGCTCCCCGGGTTCCGCCCGGGCAAGGCCCCGATCGCGGTGATCCGCCAGCGACTCGGCGAGGAGGCCATCGCCGAAGAGGCGCTGCGCACGCATATCGATGGCTGGTGGCGCCGTGCCTGCGCGTCCGCAGCCGTCGAGGGAATCGACCGCCCCGAGATCGACTTTGAGACGCCGCCTGTCCAAGGCGCTCCGTTCGTCTTCACCGGCACGGTCGCGGTGCCCCCGAAGGCCGAACTGCCCGCGAAGCTCGAGCTCGCAGCCGTGCGTCCCACCGGCGACGTGTCGGACGAGGCGATTGACGAGGAGCTGGAGCGCATCCGTCTCGCGGGCGCCGAGTTCCAGCCGATCGACGCCGCCATCGAGGCCGGGCATCAGGTGCTCGTCGACATGAGCGGCGCCGTCGATGGTCACTTGATCAAGGACGCCCAGGCCACCGATCTGATGGTCGAAGCCGGCTCGGGCCGCCTGCTGGACGAGCTCGACGAGGCGATCATCGGCATGAAGACCGGCGAAGTGAAGGAGGTCGCCATGATCCTTCCCGCCGAGCAGAAGCCGAAGAAGCTGGCGGGCGCCGAGGCCGTGTTCACCGTGACGGTGAAGGAGGTGCGCGCACGGGTACTGCCGGACCTCGACGACGAGTTCGCGAAGAACATGGCCGGCTTCGACACGCTCGCCGAGCTGCGTGACGACATCCGCACGGCGCGCTCCGAGACCGCGAAGAACGAAGCCGACGGCGCCTTCCGTCGCAACGTCCTCCAGGATCTCGGCGCGCAGGTCGAGGTCGAGATCCCGCCGACGATGATCGCGCGCCGCATCGACGACCGCATGCAGTCGATGGCTCGTTCCCTGCAGCAGCAGGGGATCAGCCTTGAGCAGTACATGCAGATGATCGGGCGCGACATGAACTCGCTGTACCTCGAGCTCATGCCGGAGGCCGGACGCGAGGTGCGCGAGGAGCTCGCGCTCGACGCGTACATCGAGGCGAACGGGATCAAGGTCAGCGACGACGCGCTGCGCGCGTTCATCGCCGAGCAGGCGGCCGAGGAGGCCGAGTCCGACGAGGTGATCGAGCGGATCATGGGCGATGCCGCGATGCGCGAGGACGTGCGCCGCGACCTGACGCTGCGCGACGCTCTCGACCACGCCGTCGCCGCCGCGAAGGAGATCACGCCCGAGGAGGCCGAGGCGCGTGCCAACGCGCGCAGGCCGCAGACGGACGAGCCCGCGAAGGACGATGATGGGGAGGACGCGGACAGCTAGTCCGCGTCGCCCGAGCAGGAAACAGCGAACCACCACCGAAAGGTCCCAACGTGAGCCCTCTGGTCCCCATGGTCGTCGAGCAGACGTCGCGCGGCGAGCGCGCCTTCGACATCTACAGCCGCCTTCTCAGCGAGCGCCTCCTCTTCCTCGGCACGCCGGTGGACGACCAGATCGCCAACCTGATCGTGGCGCAGCTGATCCATCTGGAGTCCGAGGACCCGGATAAGGACATCTCGCTGTACATCAACTCGCCGGGCGGTTCCGTGTACGCCGGCATGGCGATCTACGACACGATGCAGTTCATCAAGCCCGACGTGCAGACGATCTGCGTCGGCATCGCGATGTCGATGGGCGCGTTCCTGCTCGCCGGTGGCGCGAAGGGCAAGCGCATGGCGCTGCCGAACTCGAAGATCCTG
>CAINDT010000114.1 GCA_903847495.1 uncultured Actinomycetes bacterium | reverse complement strand
CGGCGGCCAATCACGCGTACGCCTTCGCTGCGCACGGCGTCGATCTCGGCGATCGCGGTTCGGAGCGTTTCCTGATCAGTCGGGTCATCGGTCTCCTGCACAAGCGGAGCGAGCCGCAGCGACGCGCGCAGCAGTGCGGTCTGCACCTCGTCGTGGAGGTACCGCGCGGTCTCTGCGCGGACGTTCTCTTCCGCGGCGAGCTGCATCGTGCGCTCAGAACGCACGAGCTCCTCCTCGCGGCGAAAGCGCTCGAGCACGAATCCGGTGACGCCGTTGGCGAAGGCGACGGTGACGACCACCATCGCGAGCGAGAACAGGGCGACGGGGAGCACGCCGGGCTGCACCGGCGAATGCCCGTCGGGAAACAGGCGCCGCACCATCAGCACGAGGCTGGCGGTGATCAACAGGCTCTCGAGCAGGATGACGACCACGTAGCGCCCGCGCCCGCGACCAGCGACGAGACGCGACAAGACCTTCGCACCACCCCATGCCACCACCGCCACGACAACCACGGTGAGAACATTCGGCAGCAGCAGCTCGACCCACGGCTTGCCATCAACACCCTGCGACAACGACCGCACGATCGCGCGAATCAGCATGCCGTAGACGACCAGCGCCGCAATCGCCTTCGGATAGATCGGCCACGGCCCGAACAGCACACGCCCGAGCCCACCAGACATCCCTGCGGGGACACCCTGCCGGCGCGACATCAGTCCTCCGTGGAGGACTCGACGGCTGCGGGCATCAGCCGGAGGTACTCGAGGACCGCTGCGGTGCGCAGGTCGGTCCCCGGCTGCGGGTCGGGCACGAGTACGCGGTAGGCCAGCGAGAGCTCGCGTCGCACCGAGACGTGCGCGAGGTGGAGGCGCTCGGCGATACCGACGGCGTCGTAGCCGGCGGCGGCGAGCGCGATCACTTCGCGCTGGCGCGGCGACAACTTGGCAAGCACCGAGTCGGCCGACATCGCAGCCTCCGAGGTGGCTGCGTACTCGACACCGTCAACGGCGCCGCTGAGCACTTCGACGAGTTCGTCGATGCCCACATCGCTGCCCTTCTGCAGGAACGACCAGCCCTCGCGTTCGCGCGGCGGCACGGCGTCGTCGACGTTTGGCACGCGGTACTGCGAGAAGATCACGATCGGCAGGCCGCGGCGCGTCGCGCGGAGCGCCAGGCCGACTTCGATGCCGCTCGGCTGGCCCTGCCCGAGCGAGAGGTCGATCAGCGCGACATCAAGCTCTCCGCTTGCACCATCAACGACCTCGCGCGCGGTGCCAAAGGCCTCGACGGAGCCAATGCGCGCATCGGCACGCAGCTGCGTCGCGAGCATCTCGCGCAGCATCGGATCGTCCTCGACGTACAGCACCCGCAGGGCGCCGACGCTGGGCTTCGCGGGGGTCGAAGTAGCCATTGGCGTGAGTGTGCCACCTCGGTGAAGTCAGCGTGGAATCAGTTCGTCTGCATCATGACGCTCCCGTGTGATCCCGTGCGGCCTCACACGTGTTCCCATGCGGAAAACCCGACCTTGCGCCAGGCTCGCCCCAGCGCAAGTTGCTACATGTGTAGCGTCAGCTCTTCGGCGTCGCGGGGGATCCTGAAAACATCCCCTTGTACAGACTCTCGCCACCATCGAGCACGATCGTCTCGCCGGTG
>CAINDT010000113.1 GCA_903847495.1 uncultured Actinomycetes bacterium | reverse complement strand
GTGCGTGCCGCGACCATCGCGATGCCGACCCAGAGCAGCTCGAGCAGCGGCGGCAGGCCATCGGCGGCGAGCAGCGCACCGACGAGCGCATACGGCAGCGCGAACAACGAGTGCTCGAGGCGCACGAGATTGGCCAGGCGGCGCGGCAGGCTCGGGTGGGCGGCGGTTGCCATCACCGGGATCTTCGCGCTCCGCGGCCCTCCGGCGCGGCGGTACGATGCCGGGCGTGACCCCCGCCATCTCCGTCAAGGGCCTCGTCAAGCGCTACGGCGACCGCAACGTCGTCGACCACCTCGACCTCGAGGTGCACCAGGGCGAGGTGCTCGCCTTCCTGGGCAGGAACGGTGCGGGCAAGACGACGACGACCGAGATCCTCGAGGGCTACCGCGAGCGCGACGGCGGCGAGGTGCTCGTGCTCGGACAGGATCCGGCCACCGCCGGTGCCGACTGGCGCGCGAAGCTCGGCATTGTCCTGCAGGAGAGCCGGCCGCTCGGTGCGCTGACGGTCCGCGAGACGCTCCGCCTCTACGCCGCGTACTTCCCCGACCCCCGCGGTGTTGATGAGGTGATCGCCCTCGTCGGGCTCGAGGAGCAGGCCAGCCAGCGCGCCGGCCGCCTATCGGGCGGCCAGCAGCGCCGCCTCGACGTCGGCGTCGCGCTGATCGGTAACCCCGAGCTCGTCTTCCTCGACGAGCCCACCACCGGCTTTGACCCCGACGCGCGACGGCAGTTCTGGGATGTCATCTCTGGCCTGCGCGACCTCGGTACCACCGTCTTCCTGACCACGCACTACATGGACGAGGCGCAGGTGCTCGCCGACCGCGTCGCCGTCATGCGCGACGGCAAGGTCGCGGCGCTCGGCACGCCCGCCGAGCTGCAGGCGCTGCGTGGCGACGTCGAGATTCGCTTCGTCCTCCCCCACGGCCTCGGCCTCGACGCGCTGCCCGCCCTGTCGGCCTCTCCGAGGCTCGCCGGCACGGAGGTGCGCATCGAGACGACGGCGCCGACGGCCGATCTCGCCGTGCTGTGCGGCTGGGCCGATGGCCGCGGGCTGGAGCTCGAGGGACTGACGGTCGAGCGCCCCACGCTCGAGGACGTCTTCCTCGCGATCGCCGGCGACCAGGCGGAGGCGACCACGTGAACATGCTCCGCGAGCAGGTCCGCGCCGACCTCTTGGCGTTCTCGCGCCGCCCCGAGACGCTGTTCTTCACCGTCTTCCTGCCGGTCATCTTCCTCGTCCTGTTCGAGGCGATCTTCGGCGACGAGTCCGTCACGCTGGCGAGCGGCGACGTCGTCGCCCAGTCGGCCCTGCAGGTGCCCGCGTTCATGGTGATGGGCGTCATCAGCGCGAGCTTCGTCGCGCTCGCGATCACCGTCGTCAACCGCCGCGAGACCGGCACCTTCAAGCGCGTGCGCGGCACCCCCGCCCCGGCGTGGGTGCTGATCGCCGGCCAGGTCGTGACGTCGCTGGTGATCGCGATCCTGATGGTGCTCGTGATGCTCGTGCTCGGCAGCTTCGCCTACGGCGTGCGCGTCGACCTCGACCATCTGCCGTGGCTCGTCGCCGGCGTCCTGATTGGCGCCATCGCCTTCTCCTGTCTCGGCATGATGCTCGCCGCGCTGACGCCGTCCAGCGAGGCGGCCCCGCCGCTCGCCAACGTCGTCGTGCTGCCGCTGTACTTCATCTCCGGCGTGTTCGTCCCGATCGAGTCGCTGCCGAACTGGCTCGGCACCCTCGCCGGCTGGCTGCCCGTCGCGCCGTTCGTGAAGGTGGCGACGTGGGCCTACGTCCCCGCGACGACGACGCCGTGGCGGTCGCTCGGCCTGCTGATCGCGTGGGGCCTGCTCGGCCTGATCATCGCCTCGTGGCGCTTCCGCTGGACTCCGCGACGCGGGTAGGTGAACAGAGGGGTCTGGCCCCTCTGGTCACTAGAGGTGCTCGGTCGGAGTTGAGCGCAGCAGCTCGAGCGCGTGGTTGAGCACCGGCTGGACGACATCGAACAGTTCGCCGCACGCCTTCGGGCTGCCGGGGAACGACAGCACGAGCGTGGAGCGGCGAATGCCGGAAACGCCGCGGCTGAGCATGCCGTGCGGCTTGACCCGCATCGAGAACGCGCGCATGGCCTCATCGATGCCGGGTGTCTTGCGGTCGTAGATCGGACCGAGTGCCTCGGGGGTGACGTCGCGCGGGGCGAAGCCCGTGCCGCCCGTGACGAGCACGAGCTCGGGCGCGTCGGCGGCGTCGGCCCAGGCCGACACCTGCGCGGCGATCTGGTCGGCCTCGTCGGGGACCGTCACGCGCGCGGCGATCTCGAAACCACTCATCACGGCCTTCTCGGCGAGCACATCGCCGGAGCCGTCCTCGCGGGCACCATGAAAGACGCCGTCGGAGACCGTCAGCACGCAGACGCGCATCACGCCTCCGGGCGCCGCCACGAGCCGCTCTTGCCGCCGTCCTTCTCCCACAGCTCGATGGCATTGATCGAGATCGTCGGGTCGGTCGACTTGAGCATGTCGTGCACGCACAGCGCGGCGGCGCTGGCCGAGACCAGCGCCTCCATCTCGACGCCCGTGCGGCCCTCGACGGCGCACTCGGCCTCGACGCGCACGCAGCCCGCAGCGCGGTCGACGCTGAGGTCAACACGCACGTGGTCGAGCAGCATCGGATGGCAGAGGGGCAGGAGATCGGGCGTGCGCTTGGCGGCAGCGATACCGGCCACACGCGCGGTCGCGAGCACGTCGCCCTTGGCCACCTTGCCATCCTCGATCTTGGCCAGCGCCTCGTCGGTCATGTGGACCTCGGCGCGGGCCAGCGCGCGGCGGCGG
>CAINDT010000112.1 GCA_903847495.1 uncultured Actinomycetes bacterium | reverse complement strand
GTTCGTCCATGACGCCGCCGGCCCGTCTAGCCGAACGGCGGGTCGGGGGCAGCCCCTAGACTGCGGTGCATGCAGGAGATGGTCGTCTACGGGGTGTCGTTCGACATGGTTGGCAAGCAGCCGATCGTGTTGCTCAAGACCGTCGAGACGAATCGATTCCTGCCGATCTGGATCGGCCATCCCGAGGCGTCGGCGATCCTCGCGAAGTTGCAGGACTCCGACACGCCGCGGCCGATGACGCACGATCTGTTCTCGACCGCGCTTGGCGAGCTCGATGCGGAGGTCGTGAAGATCGAGGTCGTCGAGATGAAGGACAGCACGTTCTTCGCCAAGGTCGTGTTGCGACGCGACGGCGAGGAGGTGTCGCTTGACGCGCGCCCCAGCGACGCGATCGCCCTTGCCCTGCGCGCCAAGGCGCCGATCTTCGCCGCCGACGACGTGATCGAGGCCAGCGCCATCCGCATGGAAGAGGGCGAGGAGGATGCCGCCGCGGCCGAGCCGGAGCAGCTGGTGGAGGACTTCAAGCAGTTCCTCGAGGACGTGCGTCCCGAGGACTTCGGCGCCGACGGCTGATCAGGCGTCGCGCAGCCGCGCAACCTCGCGCAGCGTGGCGTCGATGATCGAGCGCCACAGGATGGCGACTTCCTCGTTCGACAGCGGGCCCTTGTTGCAGCGCTGCAGGTACTGCTGCAGCCACTCCTCGCGCGAGGGATCGACCGCGTCGTAGCCCTTCTCCGCCTTGTAGGCATGCAGCTTGCGGACGGTCGAGATGCGCTTGTTGAGCGCCTCGAGAATCGCGAGGTCCGTATCGGTGATCTGGTTGCGGAACTGCTCGACGATCGGATCGCTGGACTGGTCGCTCACGGTCGCTCCTACGCGGTTGGACGCCGGGAGCATAGGAGAACCCGGGCTAGTTGGCCGCCAGCAGCAGCCCGATGACGGCGATCACGTTGTTCGCGCCGTGGATCGCCATGCCGGGCCAGACGGACGAGGAGCGCATCCGAACGAGACCGAGCACGAGGCCGAGAGCGAACAGGGCGGGAAAGGCATTGGGCTCGAAGTGGGCGAGCCCGAACACGCCCGCCGAGCCGACGACGGCGGATGCGACACCGAAGCGGGCGTCGAGCCGTCCGTACAGCAGGCCGCGGAAGTACAGCTCCTCGGTGATCGCCGCGCCGAAGACGATGGCGGCTGCGCTGATACCGAAGGCGAGGGCGGTCGTCAGCGAATCGATGTCACCCGCGCTGATCTGCTGGCTGGCAGAGCCGTGGAAGATGGGCTCGAGCGCTGCGGCGGCGAGGACGCCGACGATCAGACCGCCGACGGCGAGCGCGGCCCCTCGGGCGAACGGCACGCGTCGCAGGGCGAGCACCTCGCGGGGCGCGCCGAGCTGGCGGGCCACGAGCCAGATCGCGATGCCGAAGACGATGTACGCGACGAACAACAGGACGGCCTGGGGGAGATACGTCAGCGTCGTGTCGCCGCTCGGTGGGCCCGCCACCGCATTGATCACTGCCGCGCCGAGGCCGACGAACCCGAACTGCAGCACGAGCGGCGCGGCGACGAGCAGCCAGAGCCGTGCGCCGCGGGGCTCGGTCGGCGTGCTCATCCGGTGGTAACCGGCGCGGCGTGGAGATCGTCGG
Source organism: uncultured Actinomycetes bacterium (assembly GCA_903847495.1). Lineage (GTDB taxonomy): Bacteria > Actinomycetota > Thermoleophilia > Gaiellales > F1-60-MAGs149 > F1-60-MAGs149. Next base: position 4,075 of record CAINDT010000112.1, on the reverse strand, counting down.
CGAGCGCCTGCAGCGCGCCGGGTAGTGCGGCGTCGATCGGATAGCCGGCCTGCGGCACCGGGATGACGCGGTTCTCCTGGAGCGCGGGCACCTTCGCGAGTTCGGGGAACGACTGGAGCGAGGCGAGCGTGCTGCCGCCCGGCTGCAGGGAGACCCAAGCGCTGATGCCGAGCGACGGCAGCCGCGAGATGTCGAGCGGCTGGTCCGCCGCTAGGACGTTCTTGCCGCCCGCCGCCTCCACGGCGCGTCCAACCGAACTCAGCGGGCCGTACCCCGTGAAGCCCGCGCCTTCGATCAGCGTCGGCACGGGCGTTTCGGACGCCACGCGCTCGGCCAGGGCCTCGAGGCCGCTCTGCATGCTGCGCGCGATCGTCGCGGCCTTCGCGCCCTCGCCGACGGCGATACCGAACTGGGTCACGATCGTCGGCGCGGTCGCCAGCGGATCGGCCCCGTACCGGAAGATCGGCGCGTTGGTGGCCGCATCCAGCTGTTGGAGTGCCGCCTCGTCCATGTCGAGCGGGACGACGACGAGGCCCGTGGTCGGATCCGCCGCCTCGGGGCCGACCGTGGCGGGACCGGCGCCGACGAGCGTCGTGCCGAGACCGAGGTCGCGCAGGATCGCGGACGCACCGGGATCGGCCGACACGATGCGCGTCGGCGGTGACTTCAGCACGACCGTCTGGCCGGCCGCGTCGATCGCCTGCGTCGGGTACGGGTCGACGGCACCGGTCGGCTCGCTCTTCACGCCGCAGCCCGCGAGGAGGAGAGCCATCAGGACGATGGCGACGAGGAGGGCCCGGCGCGGCACGAGCCCCATGGTACCCGGGGCAGGACAGGATTCCGGGTCGCCGAAGTGGCAAGGTGGCATGGTCCGCACTCCTCCACCTCCCCCGCCGGTGACCCCGCGCGCCAACCCGGAAACGGGCGGCAAACGCGGTGATAGCGTGCGAAACATGCTCCGGAAGCCCCCGATCGGCCTGTGCGAGGATGGCCATGCCTGAGCCGAAGCCGCGGCGTGCGCCGCGTCAGAAGCGTCCGCGCCGCCCGTTCGCCAGCACGCTCGTCGTGCTCGCGCTGCTCGTCGTTGTCGCCGCCGGGGCATTGCTCTACGGTGCGTCGCGCTACATCGACCGGTTGCCGACGCTCGACGCCATCAAGGCGCGCGAGATCGGCGCCAACAGCGAGGTCTACGACGCGCGCGGCACGTCCCTCGGCGTGCTCGCCAACGACGAGAACCGCCAGCCAGTCACGTCGAGCCAGATCTCGCCGTGGATGAAGAAGGGCACGGTCGCCATCGAGGATCGGCGCTACTACGAGCACGGCGGCGTGGATCCCCAGGGTGTCGCCCGCGCGCTGGTCGAGAACGTCATGGCCGGGCGCGTCGTGCAGGGTGGCTCGACGCTCACGCAGCAGCTGATCTCGCAGATCTACATCGTCAAGCAGCGCACGGTCGATCGGAAGATCCGCGAGGCAGTGCTCGCCGTGCAGCTCGAGGACCGCTTCACCAAGGACGAGATCCTGACGGCGTACCTCAACACCGTCTTCTACGGCAACAACGCCTACGGGGTGGAGGCGGCGGCGCAGACCTACTTCGCCAAGTCCGCAAAGGACCTCACGCTGCCGCAGGCCGCGCTCCTGTCGGGTCTGCCGCAGCTGCCGAGCACCTACGACCCGTACGAGAATCCGGAGGCGGCGCTGAAGCGCCGCGCGCAGGTGCTCAAGGCGATGCGTGAGACCGGCGTCATCACCGCGGCGCAGGAGCGCAAGGCCAACGCCACCAAGTTGAAGCTCAAGCGCGGGCAGGTCTACGGCAAGGTCAGCGAGTCGTTCTTCGTCCGCTACGTCGCCGACGAGCTGTCGAAGAACCCGGAGATCGGCACTGCCGGCGTTCGCGCTGGCGGCCTGCAGATCACGACCACGCTCGACCCGAAGCTGCAGGCCAAGGCACGTGCTGCGATGCGCAAGGTGCTCAAGACGCCGGGCGATCCGGATGCCGCGATCGTCTCGATCCGCCCCAAGACGGGGCAGATCGTCGCGATGGCGTCGACGCGCTACTTCCGCAAGGATCAGTTCGACCTGGCGTCGCAGGGCCGGCGCCAGCCGGGCTCGACGTTCAAGACGATCACCCTCGCCACCGCCATCGAGCAGGGCATCGACCCGAGCGGGACGACCTACATGTCCGCGCCGTTCTCCTGGCAGCCGGACCCCACCTCGCCCGTCTGGAACGTCTCCACCGCCGGAGGATCCTATGCCGGTCCGGTCTCGCTCGAGAACGCCACGCTCGCCTCTGACAACACCGTCTACGCGCAGCTGGCCATCGATGTGGGTCCGGCCAACATCGTCGACATGGCACAGCGTCTCGGCGTGCGGACGTCGCCGCTCTCGGCGGTGCCGTCGCTGACGCTCGGCGCCGATGGCGTCTCGCCGCTCGAGATGGCCACGGTCTACGCGACGCTCGCCAACGGTGGCGTGTACCACCGGCCGACGGCGATCAAGGAGGTCACCGACGCCGACGGCAAGGTGCTGCTCGAAGGGCGCACCACCGGCGTGCGTGTGATCCAGGACGGCGTCGCCGCGGAGGTCACGCGGATCCTCGGCGAGAACATGGTGAGCGGCACCGGTACGGGCGCGATGATGTCGGACCGACGACCGGAGGCGGGTAAGACCGGGACCACGGACAACCACACCGACGCCTGGTTCTGCGGCTACACGCCCACGCTCGCCACCTGCGTCTGGATCGGGTACCCGGACGAGACCAAGCCGATGTACGGCGTCGAGGGTGTCGGCGCCGTGTCCGGTCCGACGCTGCCGGCGGACATCTGGCACCTCTTCATGGATGCGGCGCTCGCCGGAACGCCGCCGGTCAGCTTCCCCGCGCCCAAGCGACCCGCCGACTGGGCGCGCTTCGAGTCGCAGTTCGCGAACCGCGTGGTCTCCACCATCAGCGCGCCCGATTTGACGCTGACCATGCCGCCGCAGCGGACGATCACCGTCACGCAGCCGCCGGCCACGACCGAGGCGGCGACGACCGAGGCCGCGCCCGCGACAACGGCTGTGGACGGCGCCACGACGGCGCCGGTGCCGTAGCGGCACCGTACGGCGGGTACACTCGGCCCATGGCCGTGCACGAAGAGCAGGCTGAGGTCGCGACCGTCGAGCTGACCGGCTCGGGCGTCGACATCATCCTCCCGCCGCCCACGGCGCCCGTTCGGCGCGTCGGTCGCGGGCGTCTGCTGGTCGCGGTGCTGCTCGCCATCGGTGCGCTCGTGGTCGCCGGGACACAGCTGATCCGCTTCGACGGCACGAGCCTGCTGCCCACGCTGGCACCCGCGACGCGCATCCTCCCATCCGGCGCCCCGCGCCCGCAGACCCTCGCCCGTCAGGATCAGTTGGTCCTGCTCGTGCCGGTGCAGCAGTCGCGCATCACGGCGATCCTGTTCCACCCGGTGACGGGCGCCGACGCGTTGCCGCTCGACCCGGTCGGCGAGCCCGTCAATCAGGGGATCATTTCCCGCCTTGTCTCGTCCTTTCAGGGGGAGAACGCCGGCGGTCCGGCGTACCAGATCGACGGAGAGCCGACGTCCGTCGACATCGGCGCACCGATTGGGACCGATACCTACGCACCCGTCGACGGCAAGGTGCTGTCGATCACCCCGCTGATCGTGAACGGCACGACCTACGGCGATCAGATCGCGATCGAGCCGCTCGCCAACCCGGGCGTGGTTGTCGTGGCCACGGGTATCAAGTCGGACCCGGCGCTGTCGGTCGGGTCGCCGGTCTCGACGCGGCCGGAGGCCTGGACGAAGCTCGGACGCGTCGTCGATGTGACCGGTGCCCTCGATCCGCTGCTCGCGCGCTACACGCAGGATGGCGGCAACCGCCTGCACCTCGAGGTCCGACCGGCGACGTCGGTGGCTGCCTCATGAGGATCCTATTTCTGGCCGACGTCTACGGCTCGCCCGGCGTCAACGCGATCGAAGGCAACCTGCGTGCGCTCCGCGCCGAGCTCGACCTCGACTGCGTGATCGTGAACGCAGAGAACGCCGCCGATGGCGCGGGGCTCACCCCGAAGCTC
>CAINDT010000111.1 GCA_903847495.1 uncultured Actinomycetes bacterium | reverse complement strand
CTCAGGCCTCTCGGAACGGCATGCCGAAGAGCGTGAGGAGCTCGCGCGCCTCGTCATCGGTTGCCGCAGTCGTGGTGATGGTGATGTCCATGCCCCGGACCTGGTCGATCCGGTCGTAGTCGATCTCCGGGAAGATGATCTGCTCCCGGATGCCGAGCGAGTAGTTGCCGCGTCCATCGAAGGACTTAGCGCTGATGCCGCGGAAGTCGCGGATGCGGGGCAGCGCGACCGTCGTGAGACGATCGAGGAACTCGTACATGTTCTCGCCGCGCAGCGTGACCTTGCAGCCGATCGGCATGCCCTCGCGCAGCTTGAAGCCGGCGATGGACTTGCGCGCCAGCGTGATGACCGGCTTCTGACCGGCGATCTGCGTCATCTGCTCGACGGCATGATCGAGGGCCTTGGAGTCGGTCTTCGCGTCGGAGACGCCCATGTTCAGCGTGATCTTGACCAGCTTCGGCGCCTGCATCGGCGACGAGTAGCCGAACTTCTCGATCAGCTGCGGCTTGAGCTCGCGCTCGTAGCGCTCCTTCAGCCGGGGGATGTGGGTAGCGATGTCAGCCATTACTTGTCGATCTCCGTTCCGCACTGCTTGCAGACGCGGACCTTGGCGTCGTCGGCCTTCTTGGCCACGCGCGTCGTCTTGTCGCACGACGGGCAGACGAGCATGATGTTCGAGCGGCGCAGCGGCTGCTCCTGCTCGAAGATGCCGCCGGGCGCCATCTGCTGACCGCCCGGGATCGGACGCGGCTTCATGTGGCGCTTGGCCAGGTTGCGGCCCTCGACGATGACGCGCTCGTTGGCGGGGTCGGCCGAGATGACCTTGCCGCGCTTGCCGCGATCCTTGCCGGTGATGACCTCAACGGTGTCGCCGGTCTTGATGCCGATGCTACTCATCACAGCACCTCCGGGGCGAGCGAGACGATGCGCATGAAGTTCTTCTCGCGCAGCTCACGGGCGACGGGCCCGAAGATGCGCGTGCCGCGCGGGTTGCCCGCCGGGTCGATGATGACCGCGGCGTTGTCGTCGAAGCGGATGTTCGTGCCATCGTCGCGGTGGTGCGCCTTGGTGGTGCGCACGACAACGGCGTGGACGACCTCGCCCTTCTTGACGGAGCCATTCGGGGTCGCCTGCTTGACGGTGGCGACGATGATGTCGCCGACGGCCGCGTAGCGGCGGTGCGAGCCGCCGCGGACGCGGATGCAGAGGATCTCGCGGGCGCCGGTGTTGTCGGCGACGCGGAGTCGGGATTCCTGCTGGATCACTTGGCCACCTCGACGATCTCGACCAGACGCCACCGCTTGGTGCGGGACAGCGGGCGCGTCTCGACGACGCGGACGGTGTCGCCGATGTTGGCGGCGTTCTGCTCGTCATGCGCGTGCAGGGTCATCGAGCGGCGCATGATCTTCTTGTACTTGGGGTGCGCCTTGAGGACGTCGACGCGGACGGTGATCGTCTTCTCGCCCTTGTTGGACGTGACGACGCCACGGCGCTCGCGACGCGTGCCCTGCTCGTTGTCGGCGGCCGGCGTGCGGACGTACTCGCCCCCACCCGACTCGCCGCGACGGCGCTTGCGCGCGGCAGCGGACTTCTTGCGCAGCTCGGCGCGCTCCTCGGCGGTCGTGCGAACACGACGGGGCCGGTTCTTGCGCGGCGGGCGCTTCTTCTTTTCCTTGACCGGCTCGGGCTCGGCCTCGGGCTCGGCGGCAGCTTCAGCAGCCTCCTCGGCCGGGGCCTCCTCGGCAGCAGCCTCCGCAGGAGTCTCCTCAGCGGCGGCGGGCTCCTCAGCAGGCGCCTCCTCGGCGGCGGGCTCCTCGACGGGAGCCTCCTCAGCAGCAGCCTCCACAGGAGCCTCCGCCTCGGCGGGAGCCTCGTCGGCGACGGCCTCGGCCTCAGTCACGGGAGTCTCCTCCACGTCCGGGGTCTCGTTCTCGTCGCTCACGACGCTCCACCTTCCATCTTGTCGGCCTGCTCGCCCTGGATCGTCAGCAGGCGAGCGAGCTCGCGGCGGACGCCCGTCAGCTTGGACGTGTTCTCAAGCGCGCCGGTGGCGTGCTGGAAGCGCAGGTTGAACAGCTCCTGACGCGCCTCTGCGACCTTGCGCGCGACGTCGTCCGAGCTGAGCTCACGGATCTCACTAGCCTTCAAAGAGATCACCTTCTCGGGTCACGAACTTGCAGGGGATCGGCAGCTTCTGGGCGGCGAGCAGCATGGCCTCGCGGGCCAGCGGCTCGGGCACACCGGCGAGCTCGAACATGATGCGGCCCGGGCGCACGACGGCGACCCAGAACTCCGGCGAACCCTTGCCCTTGCCCATGCGGGTCTCGGCAGGCTTCTTGGTGACCGGCTTGTCCGGGAAGATCGTGATCCACACCTTGCCACCGCGCTTGATCTTGCGGGTCATGGCAATACGCGCAGCCTCGATCTGGCGGGCGGTGATCCACCCCTCGCCCATCGCCTTGAGGCCGTACTCGCCGAAGTTGACGCGGGCATGGCCCTTCGTCTCCCCCGTGCGGCGGCCACGATGGACGCGGCGGTGCTTGACGCGACGCGGCATCAGCATCAGGAATCACCCTCCTCAGCAGCAGGCGCCTCATCGGCAGCAGCCTCGGCGGCGGG
>CAINDT010000110.1 GCA_903847495.1 uncultured Actinomycetes bacterium | reverse complement strand
CGTTACCTGAGCCACGCTCTGCTGCCCGGCGCTGTTCGTCACGGTTGCCGTATAGGCGACGACGCCGTTGGTCGCGGGCAGGCGCACCGTGGCGGTCGGAGAGGTGTGGTCGCGGATCTCAGTCGTCGCGCCGCCGACCTGCGCCCAGCGGATCTCGTGCGAGCCGGACCCCTTCAGGATCTGCACGGTCAGCTCCAGTTCCTGTCCCGGTGCGCCCATGACGAGCGAGGCGCCGCCGATCCCGACCTTGGCGGTGTTCGCAACGGTGGCCTTCGCCTTGCTGGCGCCAGCCTTCTGCTTGGAGCGCTCGGCGCTGGCCGCCTGCTTGGCGCTCTGGGCGCGCTTCTGCTCGGCGGACTTCTGTGCGGCCTTCTGCGCCGCGCGCTGATTCGCGGTTGCGGCCTTCCCCGCCGATGTCCGCTTCTCGCCGCCCTGTGCGAGCGTTGCCTTCGGCGCTGCCGAGACGGTCACGATCTGCGACTGCGTGGAGCTCCCGTCGCCGATGGTCAGCTCGAAGACGAAGGTGGTCCGCTTGGCGACGGAGGGAACGAGCGCACGGGCGACGGCCGCCGTCGGGCTGGTGATCCGTACTGCCGGTGCGTTGCCGTGACGCACGCACGCCGGGATGTCGTCCGCAGCCGTGATGCAGCGCTGCTTCCACTGGTAGTCGAGCGAGACACCGTTGCCGACGCTCTTGGAGCCCGTGAGGACGACCGACCGCAGGTGCTGCGGTCGCTTGGACGCGGCAAGCGACGTCGGCGAGGCCTCGGCGACGATGCGGATGGCCTTGCGGATGGGCAGCCGCAGGTGGGCGACGCCGTACTCGTAATGCCCGCTGCCGACGGTCGTGCCGGTGGCGCGCCAGAGGAGCGGCTTGGGCTTCGGCGTCTCGCGCGCGGCGCCCACCGCCTTGATGCGGATGTGCGCGACGGGCGTCTTGGTGCGACCGGGTAGGGCGGCGCCGAAGGAGCAGGTGGTGCTGCCGGCGCCGCTGGTGCAGGTCCACAGGGCGCCTTCGACGCTGTCCACCACGATGCCGGCGGGCAGCGGCATCGAGACCTTGAGGTCCTCCGTGGACCGGCCCTTGGCCTGCAGGTTGACGACGCGGAGTTCGATGTCGCCGAAGCCGCCGACGTCCGGGATGCGCTTGATGTGCGAGGACACGCGAAGGGTGCGATCGGTCGGGATCACCTTCAGCGGCACCGGGACCGTCTCGTCGCCCTGCTCGTTCTCCACCGTCGTCGTGATCGGTCCGAGGTTCGCCCGCTTGCTGACCTTGCGCGGCACGACGGTGATGGTGACGGTGCCGATCTGCTGCCCCGGGGCGATGTCGGCACCGGCGGTGATCGAACAGACGAGCGGCTTCATGGCGCAGGCGCCGCCGTTCGTGGCTTCAGCATTTACGAGCGAGACGCCGCTGCCGATCGCCTGCGTGACGCGGATCTTGTCGCCGGCGGGGACGACGTTGCCGCCGCGGTTGGCGATCTGCACGCGGTAGGTGACGGCCTCGCCGACCATGACCTTCGTGACGGCCCCGTTGCTCCACGTGCGCCAGCCGCCTCCGGCGCGGGCGAACTGCAGCGTCGGCGTCGCCTCGGGGTCGCCGATGTCCTTGATCGTGATCGGCACGGAGCGGGCGACAGGACTTGCGTCTGCGGCGGCCCGCGGGGTGACGCGCACCCGACCGTGACCGACGTGCGCATCGTCCGCGGCGCTGATGGTCACGTTCACGATGGTGCGCTTGCCGGGTGGGATCTTCAGGCCGGTTGCGACGCAGTCGGCGCTCCCGGTGCCGGCGGTGCACGTCCACGCAGGGTTCTTCGTCGTCAGCGTGGTGTGCGTCGGCAGGGCGATGCGCACGCCGACGTCGCGGGCCGGCGTCTGTCCGATGTTGCCGATGCGGAGAGCGACGGTCTGCGAGCCGCCCTGGCGGATGTCCAGGCCCTTGCCGGCGAGGATGTGCGTGTCGAGCCGGGCGCGGGTGAGGTGGCGCAGGCGCCAGCGGTACGGGTGCGTCTGGCAGCGCTGGCCGCCGTAGCGCTTGGTCTTGCCGCTGATCTTCTCGGTGGTCGTCCACGCAGCCTTGGTCGAGAGGTCCCACTCGTAGAAGACGCTGCGCTCCGTCTTCGAGCGGCCAGTCAGCGGGTACCACGTCACGGTCAGCGGTTCGCTCGCCTCGCCCAACTCGAGGCGGTTCCGCGTACTGCACTTTGTCGGCTGCGCCGAGTCCTCGGAACTCTCATCGCACGTCCAGCCCTTACCGGTCACGGAGAACGGGATGGCGGGGTCCTTGTGGGGGAGGATCTCGGAGATCCAGAGGGCAGGGTTCTTGCCAACCGGTACCGCGGGGAGTCCGCCGATGTTGTGGAAGACCAACTGGAAGACGCGCTCGTGCCCGTCATTGCGGATCTGCTCGAGCGACGTCGTCAGGCGCGGCAGCTGGTAGCCCTCGGTGGCGATCGCCGGCGTGGAGGTCGAGTCGGTCAGGTTGCCGGCCACCGTCTCGACCGCCATTTCGGCCGTGATGTCGCCGAGCGCGGCTGTGATGTTGGTCTTGTCGGAGGCATCGGGTTTCACCAGGCCGTCTGCGGCACGCACGACGAGGAACGCACGCATGGTGCGACCGGAGCGGAGAATCGCCGCCTGTTCTGGCGACGTGGTGCTGACGACACAGTGGACCTTCTGACCGTCGGGGGTGCACGTCATGCCGAAGGCGTCCGCGACGTCGTCCGAGTAGGCGGAGTTGGAACGTACGTACGTCAGGCCGGTCGGGAGCGTGGTGGTGACGCGGAACGAGCCTGCGGTCATCCCGTGGGGGTTCATGCCCTTCGGCAGCACGTACTTGGCGGCGACGGTGATCACGCCCTCGCGTCCCTGACCGAACTGCAGGCTCGGGACGTTGGTCTCGCTGGCGGGTGCGGTCTGCGTGGGCGTGCCGGTGGGGTCGCTGTTGGGCGTGACCTCGCTCGTGCCGGGCTTCGACGCCGACTCGATCGTCACCTCGGCGTAGGGGTCGGTCGCCTGACTCGCGCGCGGCCCCATGGACAGCCCGCTCTCGTCCATGGTCTGCGCGAGCGCCGTGCCCGGCAGCGCGAGCGACAGGGCGAGGAGGAGTGCGATGGGCACGGCACGCTGGCGTGCGATCGCACCGACTCCGTTGCCCCTTCTCCCCACGACGGTACGCCCTCTCCTGCGCCGACGACGAGGGGAACTCTATGGCAGCGCGTGGAGCGGCACAAGCACACGCCGGTGGAGATCCCGCAGCGGGTGCGCCGAATTGCCACAGCGGGGGCCCGGTGCAGAGCGATAGGGTCGGAGGTGTCTCGTCAGGAGGATCGGCATGAGCACCGTCATCGAGTACACCCTGCGACCGAAGCCGGCTGAGTACGACACGCTGCTCGGGCAGTACATCCGCCTTGCCGACGACGTCGCGGACAACGATCTGTCTGTGCGGCTCATGCTCGTTGCGGGCGACGCGGAGCAGCGAGTGATCCGCAGCGTCGGCATCTACGGCACGCCGCAGGGCGCCGACGTCGCCGTCGTCGCGGACTTCCACCGCAATGTCCGCGAGCGGCTCGAGTGCGATATTGAGCGCACGGCGCTCGAGTTGATCCACATGCACGCCCGGAGGCTCGCCCCGGCGTAGGATCGGGGTATGGCCTTCCCGTCGCTGACCGGTACATCGCTGCTCGGCGATCAGGTGCGGATGCCCTCCGAGTTGCCGGCCGAGCGCACGCTAGTGCTGTGCGCGTTCAAGCAGCATCAGCAGGGGCAGGTAGACCGATGGATCGATCGTGCCGTCGCCGAACTCGGTGTCGCGGCGTCGCCTCTCGGATTGAAGGGCGACGTGGCCACCGCCGTGATCGAGGTGCCGTGCCTCGGGCGGAAGTGGCGGCCGGTGCGACGCTTCATCGACGGCGGTATGGCCTCCTCGATCGCCCAACCGCCGATTCTCGCCCGCACGATCACGGTGTACGGCGACGTCGCGGCGATCGTCAGGGCGCTCGGCGCACCGAGTACGGCCGAGGTGCAGGCGCGCGTGGTGCGGCGATCGGGCGAGGTCCTCGCCGCCGCTGCGGGCGAGCCCGAGGGCGCGGGGTGGGACGAGATCGCTGGCGCGTTACGGCGTTAGAACGCGCAGAGCGCGGCGCCGATCAGCGTCGCGTCGGCCCCGAGTCCAGCGGGGAGGACCTCGATCGCGTCGCCGAGCTCGGTGTCGACGAGGGCGCGGAAGGCATCGTTCAACCCAACGACGCCACCCATGATCACGACGTCTGCGCCCGTGGCGGCGATGGCTGCGGCCAGCGCACCGGCAGCGGCAGCCACGATCGTGGACGCGTTCGGATCTGCAATGGCGTGGGCGGCGGTGACGGTATCGGCGGCGTGGGCGATCGCGATCCCACTGGCCGTCGCCTCGAGGGCCGGGTCGTTGAGCTGCGCGGTCATCGTGGACGAGTCGTCCGCGGGGCGGCTGCGATGCATCAGCACGGCCGACACGTTCTGCCCGGCGTGCACGTAGATGAAGGCGTCGCGGTCACGCCCCGCACCGAGCTTGGCCTCGCCGATGCCACCGGCATGAGCGTCGGAGACGAAGCGCCAGTCGGGCTTGATCTCCTCGAAGGCCGTCTCCATGTCGGCGTCGCGCCAGTCCCAGAACTCGGCGGTCTCAATGGCGTTCTTGGCCCCGACCTGCTCCGGCAGTGCGATGCCGATGCCCATCGCATCCGCGCCGAGCCCGCGCGACAGGCCGACGACGTCGCCCAGCAGTACATCGGCGCCGCGGCTCGGGCGCGTGTCCATGACGCGTCGATCGACGATGCGTCCGGTGTCGATGTTGACGCGCGCCCCTGCGATCTTGGAGACGCCGACGTCGATGCCGATGGAGAAGCTCATGGAGAGATGTTCGCAGGCCGCCGCGGGGCAGCCGTCAGGCGGGACCCTGCAACGCGCTCTCGGCTGCACCGACGATGCCGGCCAGCTCGCCGAGTTGCGCGGGAAGGACCGGCGGCAGGTTCGCGTACGTGGGATCGATCGCGGCAGCCAGCGCCTCGGTCACCAGCAGGCGATAGGTGTCGTTCAACCCGAGACCTCCGCCGACGACGATGGCGCCGGGATCCAGGAGGTGGACCGCCCGCGCGAGCTCCAGGCCGAGGGCATCCGCGGCGGCGCGGATCACCGGCGCGCAGGCTGGGTCGGCGAACGCCTCTTGGGCCGTCTGCGTCCCGGCAGCGCGCGCGATGGCGGGACCGCTCGCCTGCTCCTCGACGAGCGGAGCGCCGAGCAGGATCGCTCGCCCGTCGGCACCGCTCCAAGGACGGCCGTCCAGGACGAACGACGATGAGATGCCCGTGCCGACGCTCACGTAGAGGAAGGAGCCACACGCACGGCCAGCACCCAGCCGACTCTCGGCGAGCGCTGCCGCGTGGACGTCGGAGACGATTCGCACGGGCGGGAGCTCCGCGAAGGCCGCTGCCAGATCGAGCTCGCGCCAATCCCAGTTCGCGGCACTGCGGATGCGTCCCGCTGCGTCGACCAGCTCCGGCACGCCGATGCCGATCGCCTGCGCATCGCCCATGACCGACCGAGCCAGCTCCACCACGTCGGCGAGGACGGCCTGACCGCCGCGCTCCGCGTGCGTATCGATCACCCGTCGATCGGAGACGGCACCGGTGGCGAGATCGACGCGACCGGCCGCCAGTTTGGTACCGCCGGCATCGATCCCGACGATCGTCGTCACGGCAGGAACGAGGGGGCGACGCCGAAGACGAGGCGGCAGGTCTCGCCGCCGACGTTGCGGATGTCGTAGGTCGAGCCGGCCGGGACGTACATGACGTCCTCAGGACCGAGCTCGGCCACCACCTGCCCGTCGCCATCGCTGGCGCGGACGTACGTGCCGGGAGTGAGGGCGAAGAGGATCAGGTCGCCGCCGTGGGCATGCTGCTGGGAGACGCCGCCCGGCGAGATCTCGATCCAACCGGCGGTGAGGTGCTCGGCGGCCAGCTCGACACCGGTCAGCACACCAGGCTCGTAGCGGAGCATGGCGTCACGGCCGTCATGCACGCGGAAGGGCCCGGGCGCCGCCTGACCGACCGCGAGGTCTTCGTCCCGCTGGTAGCGCCAGTCCGCCTGCTCGAGATACGGGCGCGTACGGGCGTGCGCGCCGCTCGTGCCCGCGGACGGCGGCGGGGCGAACAGCTCGAGCACGCGCAGCGGCTGGCCACCATGGGCGTAGACGTGCTGCCACGTGTCGGGACCGAAGGACGCGCCGTGCCCGGTCGGTACGTGCACGACATGGCCGGTCTCCGGACTCATCAGGATCATCTCGCCCTCAAGGACGTGCAGGTACTCGTCGGCCCCGAAGATCGTGCGGAACTCCTCGGAGTGGCGGTACGAGCCCTGCGGGCCGACGCCGAACACGAGGCAGTGCACCTTGTCCGTCGACGCGTAGATCCAGTCGTTGACCTCACCGGCCTCGTCATCGCCCCAGACGTGACGGGTTACGTCGGTGCGCGTGATGCGTGCCGGGCCGGGGAACGTGGGGCGAGGAGAGGGCGAGTACTTGGTCATGGTCAGCTCCGTGGATCATGGCGCGCGCGCCGATCGGGTGCGATGGCATCCCAGCCTGCGTACGTGACAGGGGGAAACGCACTGTGGATGTCCTGGGCCATGCCGGTCCGGCCTGCCTCCTGCGCCGCGAGCATGATCTCCAAGGCGTGGTAGCCATGCTCGGGTCGGATCAGGGGTTCGCGCCCCGTCTCAATCGCCTCGACGAGATGGGCGAGACCGGCGGTCCAGCGCCAGCTCGGGTTGGATTCGGGATGTACCGTCCAGGCGCCGGCCGCGTTCTCCCAGACCTCGTAGCCATCCGGTGCCCAGTCATCGCCCTTCAGCTGGATGGTGCCGTGTGTGCCGTAGAGCTCGATGGCGGGGGAGTGGTACTTCTGGATCGTGAACCCCGTCGTGACCACGGCGTACGCGGCGTCGCCGAAGTCGATCAGCACGTGCGCGTTGTCGTCGGCCTCGACGCGCATGGCCTCGCCTTCCACCATGCGCTCCGGGATCGCGGTGCCGACCATGCCGGTCACCCGCTTGGCGGAACCCAGCAGCGCGCAGAGCGATACGACGTTGTAGACGCCGAGGTCGAACAGCGAGCCGCCGCCGGAGCGGTAGAACCACTGTCCCCAGTCGGGCCCCGCCCAGCCGTAGCGGGCACGGGCCAGCGTCGGGCGCCCGATCCGATCGGCACGCAGGTCGGCGTGGATGGCGCGGAAGGTGGGCGAGAGGATCACGTGCGGCGCTGGCACAAGGTGCCCGGGTGCTGTCGCGGCAAGGTCGACGAGGCGCGCCGCGGTCTCGAGGTCGGTGGCCATCGGCTTCTCGACGAGGACGTGCTTGCCCGCCAGCAGCGCGGCCTCGGCCAGAGGGCCGTGCGCCGGCATCGCCGTCAGGATCAGCACGATCTCGACGTCGGGATGCGCAATGACTGCCTCCGCGTCCGCGAACTCCGCGGCTCCGGGGTACTGCTCGAGCGCGAACGCCCGCTTGTCGGCATCGGTGTCGCACACGGCGACCACCCGCACGGCGCCGTCGCGGATCAATGGTGCGAGCTCCGTGCGGTAGGGCCCCTCCCAGACGTTGCCGAGTCCGATGATGCCGATGTCGATCACGGTGTGGCCTTCCCGCTTGCGCGTGCCGTCGCGTAGTACGCATCGGTCCACGTCGGGTTGTCGATGTCGTGGCCGCCGAGGTTGGCCAGCACGCCACTCGCGGCGCACGTGGCGGGGAGCAGCGTGGCGAAGGCGTAGCGGCGATCGACGTTCGTGCCGCCCGGCACGGTCACCACCGTCGCACCGGTGGCACCGCAGACGTCGACGGCCTCGGCGAAGCCGGGATCTCCCTCGGTTCCGAGTGCGAGCACGAGGTGCTGCGGATTGAGACCGTACATCACGCTGGTGGCCCCCTCACGGGTCTCCGCGCCCTCGGCCGGGATGCGCGCGATCTCCTTGAGAAGCAGGGCGGTCTCGAGGGCAGCAGCCCAGGCCGGCCCGCCGCCGAACGAGGCCGCTGCGACGGGGAGTGGTGCCGCAAAGGCGCCTTCGGCCCAGTCCGCGGCGACGTCGATCGCCGTAGCGAGCGCCGTCGGACCATCGTCGGGTACGGCGGCCAGTTCGCGGTCGCCGGTCACGCCACCCCAGATGCGGAGACCGATCGCCAGAGCGCCGGCGAGGGCCTGCGTGTGGGTGATCGCGCGCTGGTGCAGGACGGTCTGGAGCGCCACTGCGTCGGCGAGGCGGCCGAGCGTCGAATCGGCGTTGGCGGTGATCGCGACCACGGGTCGCGGCGCACCCTGCTCGATCGCGCGGACGACGTCCTTGAACTCGCCGGAGGAGGAGATCGCGAGCAGCCGATCGCCCTCGCGCCAGGCGAAGCGGGGATCCGCCACGACGCCGGCCGGCAGCGCGACGAGCTCGGGTCCCTGGCGCGACTCGAGCGCGGCGAGCGCGATCGCAAAGGCCACGTAGTACGCGGCGCCGTTGCCGGTGGCCACCACGCGTCGTACCGACGGATCGCGCAGGGCGGCGATCGCGTCGTCGACACCGGCATTCGCATCGAGCGTCCGCTGGAGCGCCTCAGGCAGCTCCAGCACGTCCAGCCACAGTCCAGAGGTGCGCATCGCGGGGAGGCTACCACCGGGCGCCGAGTGACGGCGTTCGAAATAGTCCGTCGCTGCGCCCTATACTCCCGGCACCCGAGGATTTCACCAGGGAGGAGAAATCGATGAGGAAGTTCATGCTCGCGCTGCTCGTGGCGATGCTCGCCGCGATCATCGCCGCGTGCGGAGGGACGCCAGGGTCTGATGGCGGAGGTTCTGCGGAGTCTGCCGCGACCGTCGAGACCAGCGCCGCCGACGCGGATAATCCGTTTGCCAAGTACGGCGACATCACGCTGAAGGTGGCATCCGCAGACAACCAGGATCCCGGCCCGAAGCCGGTGATCGAGGAGCTGGCCCGCCAGTTCGAGGCGAAGTACCCGAACGTCAAGGTCGAGATCGACTTCAAGGGCTTCTCCGACTACATCAAGGTGATCCCGCTGCAGATGGCCAGCGATGACGCTCCTGATGTGGCCGAGGGCAACCAGGGCTGGCAGATCGACGGCGCGCTCGTCAAGTCGAAGCTGATCCTGCCGCTCACCGACCAGCTCGAGATGATGGGCTGGAAGGACTGGTACACCCCGGACACGTTCCAGCAGTTCGAGTGGGCCGATGATGGCTCCAAGTTCGGTGAGGGCACCGTCTATGGCGTCGGCCAGTTCGGCCAGTCGACGGGCGTCTTCTACAACAAGGCGAAGCTCGCCGAGGCCGGGATCGATCCCGCCTCGCTCGCCACGTGGGACGACTTCCAGGCCGCGGTGCTCAAGCTCCGTGACTCGCTGCCGGCCGACGAGCCGGTCGTCACGATCGGCAACCTCGACGGGTACGCCATCGTGCACGCCTGGGGCATGTTCCAGGGTGCCAACTCGACGAACCCGCAGTCGATCCGCGACTGGGTCTTCCAGGCCGATGGTGCGACCTTCGACAACGCCGAGAACATCGCGGCGCTGAAGCAGCTCCAGGACTGGGTCAATGCCGGCGTGTTCGGCGAGGACTTCAACGCCGTCAACGAGAACGACGCGGCGGCAGCCTTCGCCAAGGGCCAGGGTGCCTTCCTGATGGGCGGCAACTGGCAGGCCGGTGTCGTCAAGGAGGGGCTCGGCGCGGACGCGGGCTTCATGAATGGCCCGCCCGGCGTCAGCGGCAAGCACATCGCGATCGGCTCGACGTCGCTGCCGTGGCACATCTCGTCCAAGTCGAAGTACCCGGACGTGGCCGCGGCCTTCATCGATCACCTGATCAACGGCGAGGGTTCCGCCCAGCTGATGTACGACCAGGTGCAGATCCCGGCCGTGCAGTCGGCACCGCAGCCCGAGGGCGATGAGTACCTCGGTCAGGTCGCCACCGGCTGGCAGGAGCTCGTCAAGGACGGCGGTCTGACGCTGTTCCTCGACTGGTCCTCGCCGAGCATGTACGACACGATGGGCGCCGAGTTCCAGAAGCTCGCCGCCGGCAAGGCCACGCCCGAGGAGGTCGCCAAGACCATCCAGGCGGACTGGCAGAAGTTCCACGACACCCTCAAGTAGGGCGTGGCTTCGAACGCCACCAACGATCGACGCCGCCCCGGGATTCTTTCCCGGGGCGGCCGTCGCCGTCGCGCGCCGGGCGAGCCGCGCTACGTGGCGTTCCTGTTCCTGCTGCCCGCACTCGCGTTCTATCTGCTGTTCACGTTTCTGCCGCTCCTGCACACGGTGTGGCTGTCGTTCTTCGAGTGGGACGGCATCACGCTCGGGCATTGGATCGGCCTCGCCAACTACCGCGAACTGCTGAGTGACGAGGAGATCCGCGGCTCGTTCGTCCACTCGATCAAGCTGATCCTCTACTACTCGGGGGTCGCGGTGCTGATCGCGCTCCTGCTGATCCTCGTGCTGCAGCGCGCCAAGCCGCGCGGCCTGACGGCCTTCCGCACGATGATCTTCCTGCCGCAGACGGTTGCCGTCGTCGTGGTTGCGCAGGCCTTCGTCTGGATCTACGCGCCTGATGGTCCGCTCAACCAGTTGCTCGAGCCGTTCGGGCTCGACCGCCAATGGCTCGGCGACTTCGGCACGGCGCTGCCGGCGCTGGGCTTCGTCGGCTCGTGGATCACCTTCGGTCTCGCCTTCGTGCTGTTCCTCGCCGGGATGCAGCGCATCCCGCAATCGCTGTACGACGCCGCCCGCGTGGACGGCGCCAACGTCTGGCAGGAGATGCGCGTGGTGACCCTGCCGCAGCTGCGCAACGAGCTCGCGGTCGTGCTGACGCTCACCACGATCACGGCACTCCGGTCCTTCGACCTGATCTACAACACGACCAAGGGTGGGCCGGGCGGCGAAACGCGCGTACCCAGCGTTCTGATCGTGCTCAACGCCTTCTCCTACGGCCGGGTCGGCATGGCCTGCGCGGTGGCCGTCGTGCTGACGCTGATCATCTTCGCGGTGGCACTGCTGATCACCCGCATCGGCGATCGCGGGGAGCACGCATGATCACCCGCCGCGATCAGTGGACCGCGTACGTGGTCCTCGGTCTGTTCTCGATCCTCGCGCTGTATCCCGTGCTCGGCATTCTCGGCCTCGCGATGCACACGAAGGACGACCAGATCACCGGCTTCGCACTGCCGACGACGTTCTCGCTGGAGACGTTCCAGAAGGCGTGGGAGGACGGCAACTTCGCGACCGGCCTGTGGTCGAGCTTCATCGTGGCCGTGGCGGTGACCGTCGTGTCGGTCGTCCTCTCGATCGGCACGGGCTACGCGTTCGGGACGATGCGCTTCCCCGGCGATTCGATCATCTTCGGCGTGATCCTGCTGGGGCTGATCTTCCCGTACGAAGCCACGGTGATCCCGCTCTACTACGACCTGCAGGCGTTCGACCTGACGAACACCTACTGGGCGCTGATCCTCCCGCAGATCGGCCTGTCCGTGCCATTCGGGACGTTCTGGATGCGCGCGTTCTTCCGGTCGACACCGAAGAGCCTGATCGAGGCGGCGCGCGTCGATGGCGCCGGCAGCTTCACGATCCTCGTCCGCGTGCTCCTGCCGCAGGCGAAGCCGGCGCTGCTCACCCTCAGCGCGCTGATCTTCATGTACACGTGGAACGAGTTCCTGCTTGCGCTCGTGATGATCCAGGATCCGGACAAGCAGACAGCGCCGCTGGGCCTCAGCTTCTTCGCGACGGCGACCCGCGCCGGCGATCCGACCGCGGTGGCCGCGGCCGCCGTGATCGTGGCCCTGCCCGTCATCATCGTGTACGTGCTGCTCCAGCGGCACTTCATCCGCGGGATCACCGCTGGCGCGGTCAAGGAGTAGGCATGGCTCGGATCAAGATGGCGTACCTCGGCGGCGGTTCGACCCGTGCCGTCGGCACGATGGCGTCGTTCATCCATCAGGGGGCCGATTTCGACGGCTCCGAGATCGTGCTGATCGATCTGCCGGGCTCGCGCCTCGACCTCGTCAAGACGCTCGCCGACAAGATGATCGCGGCGCGCGGGCTCGACATGACCGTCACCACCACGACCGATCGCCGTGCGGGCCTGACCGATGTCGACGCCGTGCTATCGAGCTTTCGCCCCGGTGGCTTCCAGGCCCGCGTGCTCGACGAGAAGATCCCGCTCAAGCACGGGGTGATCGGTCAGGAGACGCAGGGGCCTGGTGGCTTCTTCATGTGCCTGCGTGCCGTCAACGTGATGATGGGCGTCGCCGAGGATCTCGCCGCCGTCGCGCCGAAGGCGAAGGTCTTCAACTACACGAATCCCGTCAATCTCGTGGCCCAGGCCTGGACGACGCACTGCGACATCCCGCTCGTCGCGCTCTGTGAGGGACCGATCGTCTACCCGCGCGAGCTGATGCGCGACCTCGGCTACGTCTACGACGATGTCGACGCGAAGATGGTCGGCCTCAACCATGCCTCGTGGGCCTTTGAGCAGACCTACCGCGGCGCGGACGCGATGCCGATCCTGCGCGAGGAGTGGGAGCGGCGGAAGGACGACCCGACGCAGGAGCCCGATCTGCTGCGACGCCTGCGCATCGCCACGACCTTCAACGCCATCCCCTCGCACTACTTCCAGTACTACTACTGCGAGGACGAGGTCGTAGCGGAGCTGAAGGCGAAGCCCACGTCGCGCGCGGAGGACATCCTCTCCTGGGCGCCGGGCTACTGGGAGCACTACGAGGAGCAGGCGCAGACCGAGGATCCGCAGCTCGACCCGGCGCGCTCCCGTGGTGGCATCCACGAGCTCGAGCTCGCGATCGACGTGATGGACGCGGTCTTCAACGACAAGGACGAGATCCATCCGGTCAACGTCCCCAACGTCGGTGGCATGCTGCCGGGCTTCGCCGAGGACCTCGTCGTCGAGATCTACGGCCGGTG
>CAINDT010000109.1 GCA_903847495.1 uncultured Actinomycetes bacterium | reverse complement strand
GAGAAGCACGTCCTCAAGGAGATCACGCTCTCCTTCCTCGCCGGCGCGAAGATCGGCGTGCTCGGGCCGAACGGCGCGGGCAAGTCGACGCTGCTGAAGATGATGGCGGGCCTCGAGGAAGCCTCCAGCGGTGACATGAAGCTGCACCCGGGCGCGACGGTCGGCTACCTCTCGCAGGAGCCTGAGCTCGACGAGAGCAAGGACGTGCGCGGCAACGTCGAGGACGGCCTCGGCGAGCTGCGCGACCTGCTCAAGCGCTTCGAGGAGCTCTCGATGAAGTTCGCGGAGCCGATGTCGGACGACGAGATGGCCGAGCTGCTCGAGGAGCAGGGCCGCGTCCAGGACAAGATCGACAAGGCCGACGCATGGGATATGGACCGTCGGCTCGACATCGCGATGGATGCGCTGCGCCTGCCGCCGGGCGACGCCGACGTGTCGAAGCTGTCCGGTGGCGAGAAGCGCCGCGTCGCGCTCTGCCGCCTGCTGCTCTCGTCGCCCGACCTGCTGCTCCTCGACGAACCGACCAACCACCTCGACGCCGAGTCCGTCGCGTGGCTCGAGCGCTTCCTGCACGACTACGAGGGCTGCGTCATCGCGGTCACCCACGATCGCTACTTCCTCGACAACGTCGCTGGCTGGATCCTCGAGATCGACCGCGGCCGCGGCATCCCGTTCGAGGGCAACTACTCCGGCTGGCTGATCCAGAAGCAAGAGCGCCTCGCGCTCGAGGAGAAGCAGGGCTCCGCGCGTCAGCGCACGCTCGCCAAGGAGCTCGAGTGGGTCCGCGCCAGCCCGAAGGCCCGCCAGGCCAAGTCGAAGGCGCGCCTCGCTGCGTACGACGAGATGTTGGCCGAGGAGCAGAACGTCAAGCTCGACACCGTCGAGATCCACATCCCCGCCGGCCCGCGCCTCGGTGACGTCGTCGTGCGTGCCGAGCACGTCTCGAAGCCCTTCGGCGACAAGCTGCTCGTCGAGGACCTGTCGTTCAACCTTCCGCCGAACGGCATCGTCGGCATCATCGGCCCGAACGGCGCCGGCAAGACGACGCTGTTCCGCATGATCGCCGGGCAGGAGCCCGTCGACGGCGGCGAGATCGTGATCGGCGAGACGGTCCAGATGGCGTACGTCGATCAGAGCCGCGCCGAGCTCGACCCGGACAAGAACATCTGGGAGGAGATCTCCGACGGCCTCGACATCATCAACGTCGGCAAGCGCGAGATGCCCTCGCGCGCCTACGTCGCGTCGTTCAACTTCAAGGGCGCCGACCAGCAGAAGCTCGTCGGCAAGCTCTCCGGTGGTGAGCGCAACCGCGTGCATCTCGCCAAGCTGCTCAAGAGCGGCGGCAACCTGCTGCTCCTCGACGAGCCGACCAACGACCTCGACGTCGACACGCTGCGGGCCCTCGAGGTCGCGCTCAACGACTTCCCCGGTTGCGCCGTCGTGATCACCCACGATCGCTGGTTCCTCGACCGTGTCGCCACGCACATTCTCGCCTTCGAGGGCGACTCACAGGTGACGTGGTTCGAGGGATCGTACGGCGAGTACGAGGAGCACCGCCGCAAGCAGCTCGGTGCCGACGCGGACACCCCGCATCGCATCAAGTACAAGCCGCTGTCGCGCGACTAGGTGGAGGATGTTCCAAAGGGGTCAGACCCTTCTGGAGCATCATGAACCTGCCGCTCAGGAACGTACGGCGTCGGCGGAATGCTCCAGAAGGGTCTGACCCCTTTGGAACATCCCGCCTCCACAACGACGAAGGGCCCGCCTCCCCGAGGGGAGACGGGCCCTTTGCGTTACGCGGCCGCCGGTGGCGGGCGCGTGGACTACTTGACCTTGCCCTGATCCTTCGGGTTCGGAATCGGGGTCGACTGGCACCACCCAAGCGGGCAGCGCATGTTCGAGTCGGTCTTCAGCTGGACGGACACCTTGGTGCCGCTCGGCTTGACCCAGTCGATCGACTTGAGGACAGGGTTGAACGTGACCTGCTGGTTCGTCTTCGTCGTCGTGATCTGGATCGACCACGCAGACGAGCCGAGGGTACGGCGGCTGCCCGGGGCCTGGGCCTTCGTGCCCGGCAGGAGCACGTACGGCACACCCTTGCCGTCCTTCCGCTTGATGGACAGGATGTACGTGCCCGGGTTCTTGAACTGCATCTT
>CAINDT010000108.1 GCA_903847495.1 uncultured Actinomycetes bacterium | reverse complement strand
CAGATCACGCCGACCATGTACAGCGTCGCGAACGCCTGGGCTGCGAGCAGCCAGGTCATGACGGAGAGCCCGCGCTGCGCAGCAGCTTGCGGCGGCGGTCGAGCACCGTGCGTACATCCTCGCCGCGCAGCGAGGCGTCGACCAGCTCGATCGGATGGAAGGTCGGGATCGGGTCGCCCTCAGCGCCGAGGTTGGCCGAGATCTGGAGCAGGCAGCCCGGGTTCGCGGCGGCCAGCGCGTCGGGTGCGACGGAGCGCACGTTGGCGGCCTTGCGGCGGCCGAGCTCGGCGGCTGGCTCGGGGTTGAGGAGGTTGTAGACGCCGGCCGAGCCGCAGCAGATCGCGGCCTCGGGGATCTCGCGCACCACAACGCCGGGGATACTCGCGAGGACGGCGCGCGGCTCGGCGGTGACGCCCTGCGCGTGGGCCAGGTGACACGCGTCGTGGTAGGCAACGTCGAGCTCGAGCGGACGCAGCGTGGCGGGCGCGTCGAGCTCGGCCAGGACCTCGTGTACGTCGCGAACCTTGGCGGCGAACACCGCAGCACGGTCGGCCCACTGCGCGTCGGCCTCGAAGAGCGCGCCGTACTCCTTGAGCGTCGAGCCGCAGCCGGCGCTGTTCACGACGACGTAGTCGACGGTCGGGTCGTCGAGCACGTCGATCAGCGCCTGCGCGCGGGTCGTGGCGGACGGCGCGCGGCCAGCGTGCAGCTCGAGTGCGCCGCAGCAGGCCTGTTCGCGCGGCGCCACGACCTCGCAGCCGTACGCCGTGAGCACGCGCACGGTGGCGGCGTTGACATCGCCGAAGATCGCGCGCTGGACGCAGCCCGTGAGCATGGCGACCTTGAGCTTCGGGGTGGTGGCGGGTGCGGCGTGCTCGGGCGCCTGTTCGCGCAGCGCGGCCCACGTGACGACCGGCGAGAGCGCCTCGAGGTTGCGCAGGCGCGCGGGCAGCGCACGGTAGAGCGCCGAGCGGCGCAGCAGGCGCTGCGCGCCCGACGCGCGGTAGGCCACGAGCGGCGCGGCGACCGCGGTCATGCGGCGGTGGTACGGCAGCACGCTGAAGATCGCGTTGCGAAAGAGCCGGTCGGAGCCCTCGCGTTCGAAGCGCTCCTCCACCTGCGCGCGCGTCTCCTCGATCAGCCGGTCGTACTTGACGGCGGACGGGCAGGCGGTCACGCACGCCATGCAGCCGAGGCACGAGTCCCAGTGGCGCACGGTCGTCGCGTCGAGCGCCACCTCGCCCTGCTCGGCGAGGTCCATCAGCAGGATGCGGCCGCGCGGCGAATCCATCTCCTCGCCCCACAGCACGTACGTCGGGCAGGTGGGGAGGCAGAAGCCGCAGTGCACGCAGTCGTCGAGCAGCAGGCGCTCGGGGCCCTCGCCGGGCGCAAAGGCGCGGTCGGCAGCCTCCGGCTTCGGGTGCCCCGCCGATGGGCGCGGCGGGATGTGCGTGGTGGGGAGGCTCATGCGAGCACACCCGCGGGGTCAAGCCGTGCGTGCATGGCGGCCTCGAGCTGCGCGATGCCAGGGGCGGGCGTGGGCGCGGCGAGCCGATGGGCCTCGGCGGTACGGCGAGCGGTCACGTTGCCGCCGAGCGCATGGATCGCGGCGACCAGGCGCGCGATGCGGTCGGGGTCGGCATCGGGCAGCACGACGTCGCCGGCCACGAGCGCGGCACGGCCCACGAGGGACCCACCGGCGGCCGCCACGGCGTCGAGCAGCGGCGCGAGT
>CAINDT010000107.1 GCA_903847495.1 uncultured Actinomycetes bacterium | reverse complement strand
GTCCGACGAAGAAGTGACAGTAGATCTCTCGACCAAAGAGCATCTGCTTTCGATGCACAAGTCCTTCACGATCCCGCGCAGCGACGTAGCGGGCATCGACCACGTTGACGACCTCCTCAACGAGGTCAAGGGCGAGAAGGTGGTCGGCGAGGGCCTCGCCGAGACGAAGCTCGGGACGTTCAAGTGGACCGACGGCACGGACTTCTGCGCGGTCAAGGGTCACGGTCCCGGCACGATCGTCACGCTCCGCGAGGGCGCGCAGTACTGCCGCATCCTCGTCTCCGACGAGTAGCGCCAACCGGAGGCCGAGGGAATCACGCAGGCGCTGGACGCCTAGCCCTAGTCTTCCGCGGGTGAGCGACCACCTGTGGATCCCCGACGCGGCGACGATCGATGCCGCGCAGTCGACCGCCCTCGCGCGGCACCTTGGGCTCGCGACGTACGAGGACGTCCTCGCGTACTCCGTGGCCGAGCCTGCCGCCTTCTGGGATGCGGCCGTCCGCTGGCTCGATCTCGGCTGGGAGACGCAGTGGACGCAGGTCGTTGACGACTCGCGCGGCGTGCCCTGGGCCGAGTGGTTCGTCGGCGGTCGCCTCAACCTCGCCTGGTCGTGCGTCGGCCGGCACGTCGCCGAGCGCGGCGACCACCTCGCCATCGTGGTCGAGCACGAGGATCTCTCCGAGAGCACGCGCACGTTCGCTGAGCTGTGGGACGAAGTCGGCCGGCTCGGCCAGGCGCTCCGCGAGCTTGGCGTCGCCGAAGGCGACCGCGTCGCGATTGTGCTGCCGATGGGTGTCGAGTCCGTGGCCGCCATCTACGCGGCCGCGCGTATCGGCGCGATTGCCGTCCCGATCTTCTCTGGCTTCTCTGCGACAGCGATTGCCGCACGCTTCGAGGACTGTGCCGTCAAGGCCGTCATCGCCTCCGATACGACCATGCGTCGCGGCAAGCCCGTGCCGGTCCGCACCACGGTCGAGGAGGCGCTCGCACTCGCACCGGTCGAGCACGTGATCATCGTCGGTGGCGAGAACCACCCTCATCTCGACTACGCCACGCTGATCGACCGCACCGACGGTGCCGACTGCCCCACGCTCTGGGTCAACAGCGAGACGCCCTCCTTCATCTGTTACACGTCGGGCACGACCGGCAAGCCGAAGGGCGCGGTCCACACGCACGCTGGCCTGCTGGTGAAGCTCGCGCTCGAAGGCCGGCTCGTCGCCGACCTGCGCCCCGACGATCGCGCAATGTGGTTCACCGACATGGGTTGGATCATGGGCCCCTGGATCACGATCGGCGCCCACGCGAGCGGCGTCACGATGGTGTGCCTCGACGGCGCGCCCGACTTCCCCGATCCGGGTCGTCTTTGGCAGCTCGCCGAACGGCAGCGCCTGACGTTCCTCGGCGTCTCGCCGACGCTGATCCGCGTACTGATGGGCCACGGCGACGACCTGCCGCGCGCCGCCGATCTTTCGGCCCTGCGTCTGTTCGGCTCGACGGGCGAGCCCTGGAACACCGAGCCGTACGAGTGGCTCTTCCATGTGGTCGGCGAGGGGCGACGGCCGATCATCAACATCTCCGGCGGCACCGAGATTGGCGCGGTCATCATCGGCTGCGACGTCACCCTGCCGCTGGCAGCGTGCTCGCTCGGCCGCCCGATGCCGGGCATGGACATCGATGTGTTCGATCCGGCGGGCGGGTCGCTGACCGACGAGGTCGGCGAGCTCGTCATCAAGGCGCCCTTCCCGAGCATGACGCGCGGCCTGTGGAACGCGCCCGACCGCTACATCGAGACGTACTGGTCGCGCTACCCCGATATCTGGACGCACGGCGATTGGGCCACGCG
>CAINDT010000106.1 GCA_903847495.1 uncultured Actinomycetes bacterium | reverse complement strand
GCAGTACTTCGAGCGCTGCACGCTCAAGACCGGTCGCCTCTTTGCCGCCGCCTGCGGTTTGGGTGGTCGTCTCGGCGGTCTGCCGTCGGCCGACGCCGAGGCACTCGCCGAATACGGCCGACTGCTCGGCATCGCCTTCCAAGTCGCCGACGACATCCTCGACTGCGGTGGGGTCTCCGACGCGACCGGTAAGGCGCTCGGCACCGACCTGATCGGAGGCACCGCCACGCTGCCGCTGCTCTACGCCGCGCGGCGCGACAGCGACATCGCCGACGCCCTGCGCCTGCAGCCACCCGCCGACGAGGTGCTGCCGCTGCTGCAGCGCGTCGCCGCATCCGGCGCGCTCGACGAGGCACGCGAGACAGCTCGCGAGCTCGTGCGCGAGGCGGAGGAGACACTCGACCGCATCCAGGGAGACCTCGACACGGCACCGCTGCGGATGGTCGTCCGCGGCGTCGTCGACCGCGATACCTGAGGAGGAGCACCATGGCCACCATCGCACGCAACACCGCCCTGCAGGAGATCCGCGAGAAGGTCGTGGCTGGCGAGCGCCTGGACCTCGACGACGGCATCACGCTGCTCGAATCGCATGACATCCTCGAGCTCGGCGAGCTGGCCGACCTCGCGCGTCGCAATCGCGGCGGCACGGACGAGGTCTTCTTCGTCAACAACCTGTACCTCAACTACACGACGATCTGCCGCGTGAAGTGCAAGTTCTGCGCCTTCGCCCGCACCTCCAAGCAGGCCGACGCCGTGATGTGGGACATCGGCGACCTCGTCGCTCACGCCCAGAACGTGCGCGAGCACCAGGAGTTCACCGAGATCCACATGGTCGGTGGCGAGAATCCGCACCTCGACTTCTCGTACTACACCGACATCACGCGTGCCCTCAAGGAGGGTCTGCCGGGCGTCGACCTCAAGCTGTTCACCGCCTCGGAGATCCACCACATGACGCGCTCGTGCGACATGACCCACGAGCAGGTGCTGCGCGAGCTGATCGACGCCGGCCTCGACACGCTGCCGGGTGGTGGCGCCGAGATCTTCTCGCCGCGCGTGCGCAAGATCATCGCGCCGGGCAAGGAGCCGGGTGCGCAGTGGCTCGAGACGCATCGCATCGCGCACGGCCTGGGCCTGAAGACGCACTGCACGATGCTCTACAACCACGTCGAGACGTACGAAGAGCGCATCGAGCACCTGCTTGCCCTGCGCGACCTGCAGGACGAGACCGGGGGCTTCATGGCCTTCATCCCCCTGCCGTTCCACCCGCAGAACACGGTCTTCGAGCGCCGTGGCTGGAAGTTCTCGACCGGCCAGGACGATCTCAAGATGCTCGCCGTCTCGCGCCTGATGCTCGACAACATCGATCACGTCAAGGCGTACTGGATCATGATCTCCACGCCGCTAGCCCAGGTCGGCCTGTCCTTCGGCGCCAACGACATCCAAGGCACGGTCGTCGAGGAGAAGATCGCCCACGCCGCGGGTGCCGTCACGCCGACCGAGGAGAAGATCGCCGACCTCGTCCGTGTCATCCAGGAGGCCGGCAAGATCCCCGTTCAGCGCGACACCTTCTACAACGAGCTGCGTCGTTGGGACAGCTGAGCCCTCTCCGCGTCGGGCGCGTTGACTTCATCAACACGTTCCCGCTCGCCTGGTCGCTCGAGCATCGGCTCGCGCCCGGGACCGTCGAGGAGACGCTCGCCGTGCCGACGCGGCTCAACGAACTCCTGGCGCTCGGCGACCTCGACGTCGCCAACGTGTCGAGCATCGCGTACGCGCGCAACGCCGACGACTGGGTGCTGCTGCCGTCGATGTGCATCGCCTCGGAGGGCGAGGTCGACTCCGTCAACCTCGTCACCGACGTGCCGCTGCCCGCCGTCCGCTCGATCGCCGTCACGAGCCAGAGTGCCGCCTCGGTCGCGCTGGTGCGGGTGCTGTTCCCCGACGCCGAGATTCGGCCCGAGGGCGCCACCGCCGACGCCACGCTGCTGATCGGCGATGAGGCGCTGCGGTCGTCGATCGACGATCCCACGCCGCATCACGATCTCGGCGAGCTGTGGTTCGAGCGCACGGGCCTGCCGATGGTCTTCGCCGTCTGGGCGGCGCGCCGCTCTGTCGATAGCGAGCGACTGCTCGCGCTCGACCACGCGCTCGCCTCCGCCGTCGCCGACGCCTCGGAGCACGCCGCGCTGGTCGCCGAGGCGGCCGCCGAGCGCTACGGCTTCCCCGCGGGCTTCCTCGCCCGCTACTTCGAGCACCTGCAGTACCGCTTCACCGAACGCAAGCGCGAGGGGTTGCAGCGATACTTCGAACTGGCCGCGCAGGCCGGCATCATCGAAACCGCCCCCGAGCTCGTCTTCGCGGGGGCCCGCCACCACGGAGCTGAGGCGTAATGGCCGTCGTCGAATCCACCCGGACCGTCAGCGAGATCCTCGCCCACGTGCTCGATGGCGAGCGCCTGAGCGATGCCGATGCCCTCACGCTGATGCAGTCGCGCGACCTCGTCGCGATCGGCGCTGCTGCCAACGAGATCCGCAATCGCAAGGCCAATCCCGGCGAGGTCACGTACATCGTCGACCGCAACATCAACTACTCGAACATCTGCGTCACGGACTGCAACTTCTGCGCGTTCTATCGCAAGCCCGGGGATGCCCGCGAGGGCTACGTCCTGCCGAAGCGCATCATCTTCGCGAAGATCGAG
>CAINDT010000105.1 GCA_903847495.1 uncultured Actinomycetes bacterium | reverse complement strand
TGCGTTACCTCGATGCCGGCGTCGAGGTCGTGGATCGCCTCGACGTAGCGCTGGCTGTTGACGGTCGCCTCGGTCGCGAGCACGCCGACCTTGCGGACACGCGTGGCCTGCACCGCGGCGTGCGCCTCGGGCGTGATCACACCGAGCACAGGCACGGGCGACTCACGCTGCTGCACGGGTAGCGCCGCGGCGGTCGCCGAGTTGCACGCGACGACGATCAGCTTCGCGCCCTGCTCGACGAGGATCGCCGTCAGCTCGCGCCCGTACGCGATCAACTCGTCCTGTGAGCGCGGCCCGTACGGGAAGCGGCCGGTGTCTCCCAGATACACGACGTCCTCGTGCGGCAGGCGCACGAGCGTGGCGTGCAGAACGGTCAGGCCGCCCACGCCGGAGTCGAACATGCCGATCGGGGCCTCCGGAGTCACCCCCACAGGGTACGGGGCGCCGCACCGTGAGGCCGCGCCAGTCCCACGCACTGCAGGGCCGACCCGGGTCATGCCCTCGGGCCGCGAGGCCGATCCAACTCCCCTCGCTGGACAAGATGGGCCCGGGCCCATCTTGTCATCGGCGAACACGCACGCACTGCGCCTCGACGCGAACGCAACGTCACGAACAACGCGCTGCGTTGCGCCGGAACGTGCCGCGCGACGCGCACAAGGCGTATGCGATGCGGCCCACGTGTCACCGCCCCGCGCGCGCTGCGCGCGAAGCGTGACCAAGCAGGCCTGACAAGGTGGGCCCGGGCCCAGGTTGTCATCTGTGCGCAAAGCGCGCGGGGTGCGCACGCGATTGGACTGACGCGCGCCGCGTGATGCGCCTACGTGTCCGAAATGCGCCGCGCAGACCGCCTAGGATTCCCCCATGCCCAACCGCCCCCGCGATCTCATTGGCTACGGCCGCACCCCGCCCAAGGCCAACTGGCCAGGTGGTGCGCGCGTGGCCGTCAGCTTCGTCCTCAACTACGAGGAGGGAGCGGAGCGCACGCCGCTCAACGACGATCCCGTCAGCGAGACGTACCTGCACGAGATCATGGGCGAGGCCCGCACCACCCGCGACTACAGCACCGAGACGATCTACGAGTTCGGCGGCAAGGTCGGTGTCTGGCGCGTGCTCGACGCGTTCGATGAGGCGCAGCTGCCGCTGACGATGTTCGCCTGCGGTCTGGCCGCCGAACTGAACCCCGCTCCCGTCACCGCGGCGGCGCAGGCAGGACACGAGATCTGCAGCCACGGCTACCGCTGGTACGACTATTCGAACGTGCCAGAGGACGTCGAGCGCGACCACATCCAGCGCACGATTCGCGCGCTGGAGGCCGCCGGCGGCGAGCGACCGCTCGGCTGGTACACCGGCCGCTTCTCGCCCAACACGCGCCGACTCGTGGCCGAGGAAGGCGGCTTCCTCTACGACTCCGACGACTACTCGGACGAGCTGCCGTTCTGGACCCGCGAGGCCGGCCGTGATCACCTCGTGATTCCGTACACGCTCGACGCCAACGACGCGCGCTTCTCGACGCCGAATGGCTTCGGCACCGCGGAGGACTTCTCGACGTACGTGATCGACGCCTTCAACGCGCTCTACCGCGAGGGCGCGACCACCCCGCGCATCCTCAACGTCGGTCTCCACTGCCGCCTGATCGGCCGACCCGGGCGCATCGATGGCCTGCGCCGCGTGCTCGAGCACATCAATGCGCACGACGGCGTCTGGACGACGCGTCGCGTGGACATCGCGCGCCACTGGATCGCCGAGCACCCACCCGCGTGAGTGCCACGATCCGCGTCGGCACGTGCGCGTGGGTCGAGAAGGGCCTGATCGCGGACTGGTACCCGAGCACGGCGACGACGGCCGAGGCGCGCCTGCGCTTCTACGCGGAGCACTACGACACCGTCGAGGTCGACTCGTCGTACTACGCGATCCCGGCCGAGCGCACGGTCTACAACTGGGGTCAGCGCACGCCACCCGGGTTCGTCTTCCACATCAAGGCATTCGGTCTGATGACGGGGCACCGCGTGCGGCCCGAGCAGTTGCCCGCCGATCTGCGCACGCTCGTCGATGAGGTGACACCGCAGGGGTACGTGGTGCCGAGCGAGGCGCTGCGCGATCGCGTCTTCGCGCGTTTCCGCCGCACCCTCGATCCGCTGCGCGCCGAGGGCAAGCTCGGCGGCGTGCTCTTCCAGCTGCCGCCATCGGCAATCCCCGGCCGCCACGCGTGGGAGGTGATCGACCACGCGCGCGCCGCGTTGCCCGACGACGAGCTGCTGATCGAGTTTCGCCAGCACGACTGGCTCGCGCCCGACCTGCAGGACGAGACGTTCTCGTCGCTGCGCGAGCGCAACCTCACCTACGTCGTCGTCGATGCGCCCAAGGTGCACACGGCGAACGTCGCGCAGACGGTCATCGCAACGACGTCGGACACCGCGTACGTGCGCTTCCACGGCCGCAACGCCGCCACCTGGAACAGCCGTGGCGAGGGCGCCTCGTCGCGCTTCGACCACCTCTACTCCGACGCGGAGCTCGGCGAGTGGATCGAACCGCTCCGCCAGCTGTCCCGCGCCACCACGAAGGCGTACGCGATGTTCAACACCAACGCGGATACCCAAGGTCCCGACAACGCCGACCGACTGCGTCAGCTGCTGCATGATGCGCACGTGCCCGTGTCGACCGCTCCCGGTCCGGCGCAGGGCGAGCTGTTCCACGTCTGATGCGCCGCCTCCTCCCTCTCCTCGCGCTCCTGCTCCTGGCGGGGTGCGGTGGCGGAGCGGCAACGAGCGAGCAGCCCACGACGGTGCAACCTGCGACCACGGCGACGGCCACCTCGACGGCGACGGCCGAGGTCTTTCCCGCGCGCGGCGAGGAGCGCGCGACCGTCGTCCTGCTGCACGGCTGGAACGACGTTTCGCCGGAGGGATACTTGCCCTGGATCGAGCACCTCAACGAGACCGGAGTGACGGTGATCTATCCCGGCTACCAGCGCGGCCTGCTGTCGACGCCGAGCCAGATGCTCGCGGGCACCGAGGCGTCGATCCGCGCCGGCTTCGAGCAGGCGCCGCCGCAGGGGCCGGTGGTCGCCGCGGGCTACTCGCTCGGTGCGGGCTTCGCTGTCGTCTACGCCGCCAACGCCAAGGCGTGGAACGTGCCGGCGCCCGCCGCCGTGTACGGCGTCTTCCCCGCGATGCCGCCAACCGTGCCCGAGCCCTTCGGCACCGTCCCGGAGGCGACCGGCGTGACGCTGCTCGCGAGCGAGGACGACCAGGTCGTGGGCACGCTCGGCGCCGATCAGCTGGCGGCGGCGATCGCGCCGCATCCCGCCACGATCGACATCCTCGCCTCGACGGAGGCGATCACGTTCGACCACTTCGCGCCCAAACGCACCGACGCACCGGCGCAGACGGCGTTCTGGGAGCCGCTCGACCAACTCGTGGACCAGGTCGCGCCGCGCTGAGGCGATGCAGGCTGCGCGCCCGACGGCGCGCGAAGAGCAGGGGGAATGCGCACCGCTCTTCCCTCCCTCGCCGTCTCCAAGCTGGCGAGCGCGTGGGAGGGTCCGCCGCCGGACGCCATCGCGGTCGACGCGGGCACGGCCGACATCTTCCGCCCCGTCGGTGACCCGCGCGCCACGGTCGTGCTCCTGCACGGCTGGAGCGATCGTTCGCCACGCAACTACCTGCCGTGGATCCGCCACCTCACGAGCAGTGGCGTCACGGTCGTGTTCCCGCGCTACCAGGCGAGCCTGCGCTCCTCGCGTCGCCAGATGCTGGCGGGCGCCGTGGCGGGCGTGCACGACGGGCTCGCCGACCTCGACTGCACGGGGCTGCCGCTGATCGCCGCGGGCTACTCGTACGGCGCGGGCCTCGCTGTCGTGGCGGCCGCCGAGTCCGACCGCTGGGACATCCCGACGCCTGATGCGGTCTACGGCGTGTTCCCGTACTTCGTCCGCGGGCACGACCGCGGGCCACTCGCGGTGCCGCCGACCACGACCGTGACGATGCTCGTCGGCGACCGCGATCAGGTCGTGGGCGAGCGCGGAGCGACGTCGATCGTCGACGCGATTGCACCCCACCCGGCCGCCGTGCGCGTGCTGGAATCCGACGACGCATTCACGTACGGCCATCTCGCCGTACTGCAGAGCACGCCCGCCGCGCAAGACGCATTCTGGGCGCCGCTCGACCGCATCGTGGATCGTCTCGCACCTCGCTGACCCGCGAAGAGCAGGGCAGCCGTACCATGCGACTGCACCCTCCCCGTGTCGCACCAAGCAATCGAGGACCCCATGACGCTCGCCGCCGATACCGATCCCAAGCTCCAGGCCTACGCCCATCCGGAGCGCCTCGTCACGACCGACTGGCTCGCTGAGCACCTCGGCGACGACGGCCTCGTCGTGATCGAGTCCAACGAGGATGTTCTCCTCTACCGCACGGGCCACATTCCCGGCGCCCACCACGTCGACTGGCACCTCGATCTCAACGACGACGTGATGCGCGACTACGTCTCGCCCGAGGCATTCGCCGCGATGTGCAGCGCCCGCGGCATCACGCCCGACTCGACGGTCGTGGTGTACGGCGACAACTTCAACTGGTGGGCCGCATACGCCCTGTGGGTCTTCAGCCTGTTCGGCCACGCCGACGTGCGCCTGCTCGACGGCGGTCGCGCCAAGTGGATCGCCGAGGGCCGTGAGGTGACGACCGACGCGCCGGCCGTCACCCCCAGCACCTACCCGGTCGTGCCGCGCGACGATGCCACGATCCGCGCCTTCAAGGAGGACGTGCTCAAGCACATCGGCAACGGTCCCCTCGTCGACGTGCGCTCGCCCGGCGAGTTCTCCGGCGAGCTGCTGCACATGCCCGACTACCCACAGGAGGGCGTGCAGCGCGGTGGCCACGTGCCGACGGCGCAGAACGTGCCGTGGAAGCGCGCGGCCAACGACGACGGCTCGTTCAAGTCGGTCGACGACCTGCGCGGCATCTACGAGGGCGAGCTCGGCATGAAGCCCGGCGACGACGTCGTGACGTACTGCCGTATCGGCGAGCGCTCGAGCCACACCTGGTTCGTGCTCACGCACCTGCTCGGCTTCGAGCACGTGCGCAACTACGACGGCTCGTGGGTCGAGTGGGGCAACGCCGTGCGCGTGCCGATCGAGAAGCCCGCGTGAGCGAGCTACCCCCTCGCCTCGGCGAGATCGTCGCGGAGTTTCAGGAGGTCGACCGCACAGAGCGCCTCGATCTGCTGCTCGAGTACGCCAACGACCTGCCCGCACTGCCCGAGCGCTTCGAGGGCCAGGAGCTCGAGCGTGTGCACGAGTGCCAGACGCCGCTGTTCGTTCAGACGGAGATCGAGGAGGGCGATATCGTCCGCCTCTATTTCGCCGCGCCCGACGAGGCGCCAACGTCGAAGGGGTTCGCGGGGATCATCCACGCGGGCCTCGACGGCTGCACGATCGACGAGGTGCTCGGCACCCCGTCCGACTTCGCCGCCGGCCTCGGGCTGGCAGAGGTCGTCTCCCCGTTGCGCATGCGCAGCGTCGGAGCCATCCTGGCGCGCGTGAAGCGCCAGCTGATGGAACGCGCCGCCGCGTAGGCTGCGCGGCTAGCATCCCCACATCACCAACGTCCCCTTGAGGTGCACCGAGACATGAGCGCGACCGCAACGAAGATCCTGCCGAACTACATCAACGGCGGCTGGGTGCCGTCCACCAGCTCCGAGCTGCTGGACATCACCAATCCCGCTACCGGCGAGGTCCTCGCCCAGGTCCCGCTGTCGGGCGCCAACGACGTCGACGCCGCCGTCCAGGCCGCGCGTGCCGCTTTCCCCGCCTGGAAGGCCAAGAGCACGATCGAGCGTGCCCGCTGGCTGTTCGGCTTCCGCGAGCAGCTCGTCAAGCGCGCCGATGAGATCGCCGCGACCGCGACGCGTGAGATGGGCAAGACGTATCCCGACGCGCAGGCCGAGGTGGCCCGCATGATCGAGATGGTCGAGGCCGCCTGCGCAATCCCGACGACGATGCAGGGACGCATCCTCGAGGGCGTCGCCACGAAGATCGACACCGAGACGATTCGCCAGCCCGTCGGCGTCTGCGCCGCGATCACGCCGTTCAACTTCCCGGCGATGGTCCCGATGTGGTTCCTGCCCTTCGCGATCGCCTGCGGCAACACGTTCATCCTGAAGCCGTCGGAGCAGGTTCCGATGACGCAGCAGATCGTGTTCGAGATCATCCACGAGCTCGGTCTGCCCGACGGCGTGGTCAACCTCGTCAACGGCTCGCGCGACGTCGTCAACGGCATCCTCGACCACCCGGGCATCGACGCCGTCTCGTTCGTCGGCTCGGCTTCGACCGCTGCGTACATCTACGAGCGCGCAGCCGCCAAGAAGAAGCGCGTCCAGGCGCTCGGCGGTGCGAAGAACTCGATGCTCGTCATGCCCGACGCGATCATGGACAAGACGGCCGACAACATCATCGGCTCGGCCTTCGGTGCTGCGGGCCAGCGCTGCATGGCCGGCTCGATCGTCGTCGCCGTCGGTGGCGCGTGGAAGGACCTCTCCAAGGAGCTCCTCCCCCGCACCGAGGCCCTCACCGTCGGTGACGGCATGGAGTCGAGCACCAGCGTCGGCCCCGTCGTCTCCTGCGAGGCGCGCGACCGCATCCGCGGCATGATCGACAACGCCCTCGCTGCCGGCGCCACGCTGGCTATCGACGGCCGCCAGACCGGCCTCTCCGAGGACGGCGCGTTCGTCGGTCCGACGATCGTCCAGGGCGTCACCGCCGACATGGAGATCGCCCGCGAGGAGGTCTTCGGCCCGGTTCTCAGCATCGTCGAGGTCGACACGCTCGCCGACGCGATCGCGTTCGTCAACGGCTCGCGCTACGGCAATGGCACGTCGATCTTCACCGAGTCGGGCGCGGCTGTCCGCCGCTACCGCCACGAGGTCGAGGTCGGCATGATCGGCGTCAACGTCGGCGTCGCCGCCCCGGTCGCGTTCTTCCCCTTCTCGGGCTGGAAGGACTCGTTCCTCGGCGACCTGCATGCGCATGGCACCGACGGCGTCGACTTCTACACCCGCAAGAAGACGGTCACGACGCGCTGGTTCGCCGACGGCGAGTCCGGCAAGTACTTCGTCGAGCAGGGCGACTAGCTCCCCGCAATGCGTCGCATCGGCTTCGCACTCGCGCTCACGATTCTCGCCCTGGCGGGAACCGCGGGTATCGCGAGCGCGAAGCCGGTGACGCACAGCGCCCTGCTCACGCAGACGGCGCAATCAGCCGCACTGTCTGCGCCAGGAGCGACACGACTACGCGGGCTGGTGCTGTCCCATGCTGCGGCTCGCGTGCTCGCAGTGGCCGACCGGCCGTCGCGAGACAGCGGAATGCTGACGGCAGGCGAGTATCGATCGCTGTGGGCGCCACGAGGAACGTTCCGTCGGGATCACCCCAACGCGATCCTCACCGGCACGACAGCGACGGGCACCCTCGTGCGCGTGCCGCTCGTGCTCTATTCGGCGCGCGGGATCGGCAGCGGCATGCGCTACACGGTGCGGACGCTGAGCCCCAGCAGCGAGCTCGCCCTCACCGGTGTCTCGCTGTTCATCGACAACGTCAACATCGCCTTCGCGACTGATTCGGCGGACGTATTCGCTCCGGGAACGCTCACCATCGGGACGGGGCAAACACAACAGGTGCAGTGCCTTGATCAGGTGCAGGTCCTCAACCTTGACGAGCTGCAGATCGGCGCCGGAGGCACGCTCTCGCTCGTGGGCGCCGGGGACGTGAGCCTGACGGCGTTGGCGTTGTATCCACAGCGGGCCCTCAACCAGGTGCTTCAGGTCACCGGTGGATTGACCGTGGAGTACGCCGACGCGAGCCCGTGGGTACCCGCGACGTGGGCGCTGTCGACGGTGTCACCGACGGGTGCGGGCACGATCACGTTGACGTCGGATCGGGACATCATTCTCTCCACCGTGACGTTGCAGTGCTCCTAGCGCAGCACGGTCACACGAAGGCATCCTGACGTGTCCGTCTTCCTGGTCACCGGCGCATCTACCGGCATCGGTCTCGCCGCCGCTCGCTGCCTGCGGGCGGCCGGCGAGACCGTCGTCGGGATCTCGCGCTCCGGTCGCGAGGGGACAGAGGTCGCGGACCTCTCCACCGAAGACGGCGTGCGCGAGGCGGTTGCGATCGCCCGCCAGCACGGTCCGATCCGTGGCCTCGTCCTCAATGCCGCCACCGGCTCGGCGCAAGACGCCTCGGTCGGCGAGCTGACAACCGAGGGCTGGCGCACCACGATGGCGATCAACCTCGATTCGCCGTTCATGACGATGCGCGAGGCGTGGCCCGATCTGATCGCCGATGGCGCGGGCCGCATCGTGATGGTCGCCTCGACCGCCGCGACGTACGGCGAGGCCGGCACGACCGCGTACAGCGCATCCAAGGCCGGCCTGCTCGGGATGATGCGCGTCGTCGCGCAGGACGGCGCCCCGCACGGGCTCACGTGCAACGCGGTGCTGCCCGGCTGGGTGCGCACCGAGATGTCCGAGCGCAGCGCTGCCGCGAATGCCGCCCGCACGGAGCGCACGACAGATGAGGTCTGGGCCGAGCGCTCCGCCGCGTACGCAGCCGGCCGCGTCGTCGACCCCGAGGAGGTCGGCGAGGTGATCGCCTTTCTCTGCTCCCGCGCCGCGAGCGGCGTCTCCGGCGAGGAGATCCGCGTCGCCCTCGGCGGCGTCTGGTAGCGGAAATCAGCTTCGGGATGGGGTCAGACCCCATTCCGAACCTGCAGGCCGCTATTCCTGAATCCCGATCTCGCGCTGGTCGTGGTCCTTGTCGATCGGGACGACGCTGCGGACCGCGATCGTCACGCCGATGATGATGATCACGCCGCCGACCCCTTCCTTCCAGTCGATGTGCTCACTCAACAGCAGTGCGGAGAAGAGCACGCCGATGAACGGCTGCAGTGGCATCAGTGCCACGGCGCGCGCTGAGCCCGCCCGATGGATCGCGACGAACCAGAACAGATTCGCGAGGATCAGCGAGCCCACCAGTGCGTAGATCAGCGCGATCCAGGACGAGGCGACCAGCTTGCTCCAGTCCATCGAGAGCGCCTGCGGCACGCCGACGATGCCGATCAGCGGTGCGCCGACCATCATCATGATCGCGGAGACGTGCATCGCGCTGTAGTCCTTCAGCAGCGGGCGAACGAGCACGCTGTACATGCCCCACGTGATCGGCGCACCGAAGGCGATCAGGATGCCCTTGGCGCTGCCGAACGACATCGTCGCCCCCGTGCCGATCAGCACGAGAAAGACGCCGACGGCGGAGATGCCGACGGCCGGCCAGAACCACGGCTTCACGAACTCCCAGCCCAAGGCGCGCGCCAGCAGCGCCGCCCACAGCGGCGTGGTCGCGAACACGAGCGTCACGACGGACGCCGTGGTCTCCTCCAGCGCGTACATGAAGGCGTACTGGTTGATAGCGATGCCGATCGCGCCGCCGATCACGAACAGCGGGATGTCCTTGCGTCGCACCCGCAGCGAGCGCTCGCGCCAGAGCACGTAGGCGACGTAGATGATCCCGCCGGAGGCGAAGCGGATGAACGAGAACGCCATCGGGCTCCACCCGTCGAGGCCGATCTTGACGACGGGGATGTTGAGCGCCCAGAGGACGATCGTCGTGAGCGTGAGGAGCAGCGCGAGATCCAGCTTCGATGCCTGCTTCGCCCCCACATGACGAGGGTACGCCATCGCACCCGTCACCCGCCGCACGCGCGCCCCGTACACTGCCGCCGTGCGCACGCTTCAGATCCAGCACGACCACACGAACCTGCTCGGCTCGTTCCACGACGCCTTCCACGGCGCCGGCGAGGTCGACCTCTGGCGCACGTTCGAGGACCCCGCCCCGGAGAGCCTCGCACCGTACGACGCCGTCGTGCTGATGGGTGGCGTGGCCATGCC
>CAINDT010000104.1 GCA_903847495.1 uncultured Actinomycetes bacterium | reverse complement strand
GCGCTGACGGGCAAGGGGCAGACGATCGAGCGGTTCGACGGGCGCCTCAAGCGCGGCGTGGTGCGCCGTCTGGCTCGGGCTGCCACCGCACTTGATCTCGACGCCAAGGGGCTGGCGGTGCCGGCGCCGTCGGTGCGCGGTGCCGATGCCGCGCTACGCGACGATCACGGCGCCGTCGTGACAACCGCCAGCGGGACACTCTCGGTCCGCGGCGGCGAGGGGCCCGGCATCGTCAAGCCCCGGAGCGGTCTCGGTCGGCTGGTCGCGGTGCACCGCGGCTGGGAGCTGTTCGACGAGAAGGCGTATCCCGGACCGATCGACACGGAGACGCGCAGCCCCATTCCGTTCGTGCCGCCGCCGCTGCAGCCTCAGCCGCAGTGACGACTACCGGAGGCTTGTCGCTGCGTTCCCGGCTCGTCGAGCGTATCCGCGCGCACGGTCCGCTGACGTTCGCGCAGTACATGGAGGCCGCGCTGTTCGATCCGGCGGCCGGGTTCTACACGCGCGGCCCGGGCATCGGCCAGGGCGGGCACTTCGCCACCGCCGCGATGGCGCATCCGGCCTTCGCCGCGGCGATCGTCGCCGAGGCAGTGACGACGTGGGAGGAGCTCGGGCGGCCGAAGCGCTTCCGCGTCACCGAGGCCGGCCCGGGCACCGGCGGGCTGGCGCGGCGCGTCAGCGAGGGACTCGCGGCGCTCGACGTCCCCCACGAGCTGGTGCTGATCGAGCTGAGCCCCGGACTGCAGGAGCGTCAGCGCGAGACGCTGGAAGGTGTTGAGGCTCGGTGGGTCGAGCACCCGGCGGAGCTGAAGCCCGCGTCGGGCTTCCTCTATGCCAACGAGGTACTCGACGCATTACCCGTCCGGCTGCTGCAGTGGCCCGACGAGGTACTCGTCGATGCGGATGCGAGCGGCCGACTCGTCGAGGCCCGTCAGCAGGCGGAGCCGGCGATCGCCCGGCTTCTGACGGCGCAGATCGAGCCGCGTGCGGGTGCGCGGTACGCGGTGCGCCCGTCGATGCTCCCGCTTGTCGCCTCGCTCGTCGGTAGCGTGCGCCGCGGCCGCATCGCGCTGATCGACTACGGCGGCGTCGGGACGGAGGTCCACGATGGCCGCCGCCCGCCCGTGCGCACCTACATCGGCGGACAGCAGGGCGGCGATCCGCTGCAGGCCCCGGGGACGCAGGACCTGACCGCCGACGTCGACTTCGGCGCGCTGTCGGCCGCCGCGCAGGCGGTCGGCGTTGAGGTCGAGCAGCTCGTCACGCAGCCGGCGTGGCTGCGGAGCCACGGCTGGGAGGCGCCAGCGGCGGATGTGCGGACGGAGGAGGACTGGGCGCTCGCCGGTCTCCTCGACGAGCGCCTGCCCTTCATGGTCTGGCTCGCGCGGCGCTGATCACCTGCCAATTTGGATCCGGATCCAGATTGGCACGAAATCGACCAATTTGGATCCGGATCCAAATTGGTCGATTTCGTGCACGTTTTCGGCGCGGATCTTCAGTCGCCGACGTGCGGTGCCGACTCGAAGCCGGCCGCCTTGTGCGAGCCGTCGCAGAACGGCTTCGTCTCCGACGCGCCGCAGCGGCACAGGAAGGCCTCGCCCTCGATCGGATAGGGATTGCCGTCGACGTCCTCGACGACGAACGAGCCGCTCACCATCGCGGAGCCGTTCTTCTTGATGCGGATCGTGCAATCGGCCATGGGGCCTCCTTCGCGTGTGTGCGGGTGAAGTCTCGCACGCGCCCCGGAAAACGACGAAGGGCCCCGGCCGAAGCCGAGGCCCTTCAGGGTCGAGCGGTGAT
>CAINDT010000103.1 GCA_903847495.1 uncultured Actinomycetes bacterium | reverse complement strand
CCGTCTGACGACGATCCGTCGGATCGTGGTGCCCGGCGCCCGCCCCGGCATCGCCACCGGCATCGTGCTCGGCATCGGCCGCATCGCCGGCGATACCGCGATCGTCTGGATCCTGCTCGGCGGCGCCGTCCTGCAGTCGCCACCGGACGGCTGGTACCTGCCCTGGAATCTCGTCGACTTCCTGCGCAGCGAGGGCTCGACGCTGACCACCTACATCTACTTCTCCTCCCCGGCCGGCGAGGGCAACTCGCCGGGGCCGGCCTACGGCGCGGCCTTCGTTCTGATGGTCGTGATCCTCTTCGTCAACATCGCGCTGATCCGACTGAGTCGGCGCAAGATCGGAAAGCGGTGATGGACCCGATGGACACGCCCAGCAACGACCGCGCCGACGAGCGCGCCGTCCGCCAAGAGTGGCGTCACGCTCTCGACCGCTCTGCCGACACCCGGGCGGCCGGCATCCCGTCCGACCCGACCGAGGTCGCCGTGACGCCTGCCGTCGAGGCGCCACCGTCCGCGACGACGCCCCCGCCGGCGTCTGCACCGACGCCGGCACCCGCCGTTGCCGCACCCGCTGCGGAGGCCGTGGCGAAGTCCCTCACGGAGCATCCGACGCACGTGGCCGACCCGACCGACCTCGTGCTCGCGATCCGCGGCCTTCGCGTCGCCTTCAGCGGCAACGAGATTCTGCACGGCGTCAACATCGATGCGCCGCGCGGCGGCGTGCTCGCGTTGGTCGGCCCCTCGGGCTGCGGCAAGACCACGCTCCTGCGGAGCATCAACCGCCTGACGGAACTCGCACCCACCGCCAGCATCGACGGCGAGATCCAGCTCGACGGGCAGAACGTGTACGACCGCGGTACCGACCTCAACCTGCTGCGCCGCCGCATCGGGATGGTCTTCCAGCAGCCGAACCCCTTCCCGATGACGATCTTCGACAACGTCGCCTTCGCCATGCGCGAGCAGGCCAAGTCGCGTCCGTCCCGCTCGTCCCTGCTGCCCGCGGTCGAGGACGTGCTCCAGCGTGCCGGCCTGTGGGACGAGGTGAAGGACAACCTCGACCGCAACGCCCTCTCGCTGTCGGGCGGCCAGCAGCAGCGCCTCTGCATCGCACGCACGCTGGCAGCGAACCCCGAGGTGATCCTGATGGACGAGCCGTGCTCCGCGCTCGACCCGCGCTCGACGGCGCGGATCGAAGAGCTGATCCTGCAGCTCGCGGGCTCGCTGAGCGTCGTCATCGTCACGCACAACCTTGCCCAGGCCAAGCGCATCGGCGACTACGCCGCCTATCTGCTCAACGGCGACGTGATCGAGCAGGGACTGGCCCGCAAGGTATTCGAGGATCCCGAGCAGCAGTCGACCCGGGACTTCATCTCGGGCATGTTCGGGTGACGCCGATGCGCAGGCTGCTGCCCGTCCTCCTGCTCGCGCTCACGGCCGCGATCGCCACGGCGGGGTGCGAGAGCACATTCGACAAGGCCGCCAAGCTGCGCGCCGAGCAGGGCACGATCGCCGAGGTCGAGGCGGTCGACGTGGCGCAGACCGAGGGCATCACCGCGGAGACGCTGGCGATCATCCCGTCTGCCGACGGCCTGATGGCCGCGGTGGTCGTCGAGATCACGTCAACCGGGCCCGGGCTGCTGTGGGCGCCGATTGAGGTGAAGCTGCTGGACGCATCGGGCGCCGAGGTCGGCACCAACAACGTGCCGGGTGCCGACCCGACGCTGATCCATCTGCCCTCACTGGCCCAGGGCGAAACGGCCCTGTACGTGAACGATCAGATCAGCATCACCGGCACGCCCGTCGAGGCGGAGGTGACCGTCGCGGGCACTCCGGTGACCGCGCAGCTCCTACCGGGACTGGCCGTCACGCAGCAGGTGGTCACCGAGGATCCCTCGTTCGGCACCACGTGGACGGCCACGGTCACCAACGACACCGAGGCGCGACAGGAGCAGGTGATCGTGCAGGCGATCCTGCGCGACGGCGACGTCATCACGAGCGCCGGCATCGCGATCATCGCCGGGCTCGACCCCGGTGCCTCGGCCGATGTCCAGGGCTTCTTCATCGGCTCCAACAAGGGCGAGCTCGAGGTCTTCGCTCCGGCGGGGAATGCTACCGACGGATCCGGCGCGCCCTCCCCGGAACAGGCCGGCGACGCGACCGTCTCGATGCAGTAGGGCACACCAGCGTGACCACGGCGCGGTGATAGCCTGAGGCTCGTGCGCTCCCGCCTGCCGGTCCTCCTCTGCGTCCTCGTCGGCGCGCTCGCCCTTGCGTCCACCGCGTCCGCGGCGACACTTGCGCAGAACCTCACACGTGTTGGCGTCCCCGCCGCTACGAAGCAGGCAAACCTTGACTCCGTCAGCCGCGCCAAGGCCACGGCCAAGAAGCTCGGCGGGACACGCGCGCAGGCGATCAACGCAGTCGTCAAGAGCGCCAACCAGATCGCGGCGCGGAAGGACTTCACGCCCGACATCGCCCGCATCGTGTTTCTCGAGCTCGACGCCAACACGACCTACCTCTCGTCGCACGCCCTGCCCTCCTCGGGCACCCGCATCCGCATCGACGGCGTGGTCTACGAGAGCTACACCGGACAGGGCCTGCGCATCCAGCCGCTCGGTACGTACTTCGCGATCCTCGAGCCGGGGCAGGGCATCGTCGCCGAGGGCGGCGCAGGCGCGGCCATGACCAGCGCGCAGAAGATCGTCGTCCCCGTCGGCGAGACGTACCAGCTCCCCTACCTGTTCCCGTACGCCGGCACGAGTCCGCCGTGGTACAGCGCGATGGCGGAGGGCGTCGCCGCGTCGGCCGGCATCAGCGTCTGGAATCGCAATGGCGACGACCAGTACCTCGACTGGGCGATCCGCTTCGGCAACGCCGCGATCGGCTACGGCCTCACCGTCGAGAACAACGGCCTGTGGTTCCCGCTGTACGTCTCGAAGCCGAATTACCGCGTGCTCAACGGCCACCTACAGACCGTCCTGGCGATGAGCGACCTCGCCGACGCCACCGGCGACGACGGGTTCGCCGATGCCTTCAACCGCAGCGTCGCCGCGACGAAGGCCGTGCTGCCGAAGTACGACACGGGCGGCTGGGGCCGCTACGCGATCGGCCAGGACGCGCCGGTGAAGTACATGACCCTGATGGCCTCGCAGTTGAAGGAACTCGGCGACATCACGGGCGACACCGCCTTCACCACGATGGGGCAGGAATTCTCCACCGACCTCAAGACGCCGCCGGTCCTGACCGGCCCGACCAAGCCCATCAAGCCGTTGCAGCTGCGCAAGTTCAAGGACAAGCCGTTCGTCAAGCTCCTGATCAAGCGCGACAAGCCCGTCAAGCTGACGATCCGCGTCACGAGGAAGGGCGGCGGTCCCTCCGGCATCGGCCCCTTCTCCGTCGACGTCGCCTCGGGCTCCGGTCGGATCAAGATCGTGCTGCCGCGCGCCAAGGGCATGTACGCGATCCGGGCGGATGCGAAGGACTGGGCCGGCAACCGTGTGAAGAACGTGCTGCTGGCCGCCGTCCGCGTGAAGGGCTGAGGCAGGCCGCACCGCATTCCATGCGGACGGCGACCAGCAGCACGTTCTTCACGCGGTTGTCACGCCAAGGATCCGGGTCCATGTCCGGAGAGGTCCGTTGAGACATCAGCGGCAGGACTCCTCACCGACCACGTGGGGACCCGGATCCATCCGCCCCTGATCTCAAGGGAAGCTGATTCCTAAAGGATCCGGGTCCATGTCCGGAGGCGTCGGTGGAGACATCAGCGGCAGGACTCCTCGCAGACCACGTGGGGACCCGGATCCATCCGCCTTGGACTGGGCGGATCGACGATCTTCGACCCAGAAGTGCGCCTGACACATCAGTAGCGAAAGCGGCTCCGCCGCGTCCAAGGCGCGCGCGCTTCGGTCAAGTCCAACTCGAGTGGATCCGGGTCCCCACATGGCTGGGGAGGCAATCGCCGCTGATGTCTCAACGGATGCCTCCGGACATGGACCCGGATCCTTCTGCGGGATCAAGTCCCACTGAGATCAAGG
Source organism: uncultured Actinomycetes bacterium (assembly GCA_903847495.1). GTDB lineage: Bacteria > Actinomycetota > Thermoleophilia > Gaiellales > F1-60-MAGs149 > F1-60-MAGs149. The sequence continues at coordinate 143 of CAINDT010000103.1, read as the reverse complement.
TCGTATGGATCCGGGTCCCCACGTGGTCGGTGAGGAGTCCTGCCGCTGATGTCTCAACGGACCTCTCCTGACATGGACCCGGATCCTTCACGGGATCCAACTCGCGCAGGAGCGCTTCCGATATCGATACCGCGGTGCGTGTT
>CAINDT010000102.1 GCA_903847495.1 uncultured Actinomycetes bacterium | reverse complement strand
GCCATGTTCCGGATGTAGTTGGGTGAGTAGCCCCCGAAACCGCGGACGGTCCCGAGGTCGTACCCGGCGCCCGACGGCGGAGTGCCGTTCGCGGTACCGGCACCGGCCGTCCCGCCGACGCAACTATTGACCACGGACGTGTTGCGCACCTGCATCGCCGCCGAGGAGCCCTGCGTGCGTGCAGCCTGGGACGGAGGCGCGTCCAATTGGGCGGCACCACGGCCCCGCTGGGGTTCGAGGTCGCCGGCGAGACGATCGCCACGCGCCGCAGCGTCGACGATCGCGGTGATCAGTCCGTCGTAGCCGCCGCGACGATCGGCGACGCGCAGCAGCTTGGCACCGGAGACATCCCAGTTGAGGAAGGCCGTCGTGTAGGCCGGAGCCTTGACGGGAATGCCAAGCGCGTCTTGGGCGGCATCCAGCGCCTGCGGGTACGTCAGACGGGCTTGCTCAGTGAGCGCGAGTGCGCTGGTCGAGGCGACGTCAACGATCACGACTGGAGCGGCCGCATCGATACGCGACGTACGGGCGTGAAGCTCGCCCGTGAATGGCCGGGTGATCCACTCGCCGTTGACGGCATACCGGAGCGTCCCGCCGCTTACGGAGACGGTGAACGGCCCGCTGTCGCCGGGACCCGCGATCTGCACCTGCGTCGTGCTGAGGTGGTTGGTGGTGGCACTCCCGATCTTCGTCCCATCCCCATTGAGGATCGTCACCCGGCCGCCAGCCAAATCCATTCCGGGCAGAGGGGCGACAAGAACATTGACCGCCTGCCGGGCACGGCCCGCAGTGGTTGCAGCGGCGACTCGCTCACTGGCACCGGGGGTGACGACGGCACCCGAGGACAGCGGTGTAGCGGCCGTCGCCAGCGACGGCACCAGCAAGGCCAGACCGACCGCGGTCAGCGTGAGCGCACTGATGGAACGGGAAGACAAGAAACGCGCTATCCGGTTACCGGGAGGGGACGCGAGGCCACCGTCACGCGCTTGCTGAACGCGGCAATCGTGCCCGACGGCGTGGACGCAGTGGTGGTGATGATCCAGGTGCCGCTGCTCAGACGCATGGTGCAGGCGTAGGTTCTGCTCGCGGTGCCGGTCACCTGCTCAATGGTGCACCTGCCCGTTACCGTGCGCCCGTTGAGAGGCGATGTCGCCTTCTGGGTGATGCGCGTGGCGTCCGCCGGTGCTGTGCCGGTAGCCAAGCAGGTGGTTGCCACGCAGGGGACTTCGCCCGTCAGCGTTGTGGGGGAGGCTGAGGCCGCTACGGGCGCCGCGGCTATCGAGGCGAGCGCGGCGTTTGCGTCAAGCCGCCCGCCGGTAGCCACCTTCCCCGTCAGGGATGCCATCGGCACTGCGGTCGACAAGAGGGCCCGCTTCAGCTGGGCCGCAGTCAGCGTGGGGTTCTTCGCCAGCAGCAGGGCTGCAGCGCCGGCAACCTGCGGTGCAGCCATGGACGTCCCGCTCATGAACTCGTAGCTTCCGCCCGCCGGCTGGTCGACGATGCACTTGACCACCAGATTCGCGATGCTCGCTTCGACCTTCGAGCGAGTTGGATTGCCGGTCTCGCGCACCACGGCGAACATCAGCTTCGCCTCCTCCGCACCACGGAGCGCGGAAAGGTCCACCTGCCACTTTTCGAATCCGCCCTCGGTGTCGCCAGAGATCCCGCCAGCGACGACCGGAGTGGTCGGAGCGCGGTCCGTGAGGTAGAGGAGCTGCAACTGCTCGTGGTCAGTGTCGAGATCGGTTGCGACGTACGCCTCCATCCGGCACGACTGGCCGATCGGGGCGAAGCTTCCCGGGGCCTCGATCGTCCAGATCTCGACGTCGTCTCCAATCGGCAGGCCCGCACCGGCCGAGGCGGACAAATCGATGTAGTCCACACCGTTGCTGAGTTGTTCAACCGTCCATTGCTCGTCCGGATCCTGCGGCCAGTTGGCCGGTCGCGGCGGCGTCGCGGAGTTCGGCTCTATCGCCGGTGCATACGCGTTGGTGAAGGTCGGTACCGTGCTCAGAATGTTGACGCCCGGTGCAGCGATGTCAACGGATCTCGCACCGTAATTCGAGAACGAGGCCAGACTGCCACTTGCGTCGATAGCAGCCACGCACAGCACGTTGGGCAGCGAGACGTTGCACGGATACTGCGGCGTCTCATCATTGTCCGAGCCGTCGTTGCCAGCGGCGACGACGAACAGACTATTTGGGTGCTGCCGAACGGCATCCGCAGCTGCTTCGCCGTTGCCGGGGCCGCCGAGGCTCACGTTCACCACACGCGCCTGCCCACCGGCATAGGCCATCCCCGCGGGCCATTGCCCGCAGGATCCATTAAAGCCACACGAGCGCACCGACGTCATGTCGACGGTCCAGTTGACGCCGACCACGCCAAGCCCGTTGTTGCCGTCGGCACCGATGGTGCCGGCAACGTGCGTGCCATGGCTGTTCAGATCGTCGAACGCGAGCGGGTCAACCACGCCCTCGGCGTCGGGCACGAAGTTCCGCCCATCCGTGGTGCGCAGATTGGCCTCGAGGTCGGGGTGGTCAAGAGCGATCCCGCTGTCAACGACCGCCACCGAAACGTTCGCAGAGCCCTGCGTCGTACCCCATGCGCCGAGCGCGCCTAGATCTACGCCGGCAAGTCCGGTGAACGGCGGCGAGGCCTGCACCTGCTGGCCGGTGTTGCTGAGGCCCCACAGATCGGAGAAGAACGGATCGTTAGGCATGACATCCGTGGTTGCAGGAACGTCGGCCGCACTCCAGTCAACCCCTTCGGCTTTAGCAATCCTGCTCGCGACCCTGGCCGGGCTGGCGCCCTCTTCAACCGGTACCCGCCACGTCAACGGGAGTCCTTTCACCCTTCGCGCCGCCTCCGGCTGAGCACCCACTACGTCGAAGGCCTCCCGGCGCATGGTCACCGACACATCGCGCCCTTCGAACCTCACCAGCACGTCGTCCGCCCTGTCGCGCACGCCCTGCGGGGTCGCTACCTGGTCGGACGCGTAGTCAATCCTGAAGTCGATGTCGTCGGGGCGTGGCCACAGGTAGCCCATCGCGCGCTCGGACGAGCGGTACTCCGGTCCACCGTCTCCGGTGGACCCGATCGACGTCACGGGCGCGACGGCCATGGCGACGCCAACTGCCGTGAAGGCGACGAACGCCCCAATCGGTACAGCAAGAATGAACAGGCGAGATAGTCGACGCACGTGGTGCTCCCTACCGTGACGCGGATCGGTGTAAAAGACGACATGGCGACAATACCCGGATTTTTCGTCTCTGATCAAACGGGGCGGGGCTAGCCCCGCACCGGGTGGTCGGGAGGGTCTTGTCGCCGGAGGCGGCGAACGCGGGCGGCGTGAGTGCTGAGAAGAGCCGCAGCGGACGCCGTCTAACGAGTACCGTTCGGGTGCAACGAGGGAGGATCTGATGGCGACATGCGGCGAGGCGGCGATCCGCCTGCTCGAGCAGTACGAGGTGGATACGGCGTTCGGGATTCCCGGCGTGCACACGCTGGAGTACTACCGCGGCCTCGCGGACTCGCCGATCCAGCACGTCACGCCGCGGCATGAGCAGGGCGCCGGCTACATGGCGCTCGGCTACACCCGCGCGACGGGCAAGCCCGGCGTCTGCATCCTGATCACCGGCGCCGGCCTGACGAACGTCGCCACGGCGGTCGCGACCGCGCACCACGACTCGCTGCCGATGCTGATTCTCTCGAGTGGTACGGCCGTCGAGGACGCGGAGCAGGGGCACGGTCCGCTGCACGACCTGCCCGACCAGCCCGCGTTCATGTCGACGATCTGCGAGGTCTCGATCGACGTCCGCGACCCCGCCGAGCTGCCCGAGGCCTTTGCGCAGGCGTGGGAGATCTTCACGTCGCAGCGCCCGCGTCCCGTGCACATCAGCGTTCCGATCGATGTGCTCTCGCAGCCCGCCGCCGGCGACCAGCGCCTGCCCGAGCGTGCAGTCTCTCCGCAGCCTGAGCACACCCTGGTCGAGCAGGCAGCCTCGCTGCTTGCCGACGCCAAGCGCCCGATGATCCTGCTCGGTGGCGGTGCCTGCCATGCACAGGCCGAGGCGATTGCGCTGGCCGAGCGCGTTGGCGCGCCCGTCACGATGACGATCGCCGCCAAGGGCATCGTGCCCGACTCGCATCCGCTGTCGGTTGGCACGACCACGACGATCTCACCGATCTTCGAGGAGCTCGAGCAGGCCGACGTCGTGCTCGCCGTCGGCACCGAGTTCTCCGAGACGGACTACTTCTACACGCCCACGCTCGCCCCGCCGGCCTTCCAGGGCTCCCTGATCCGCGTCGATATCGACGCCGAGCAGCTCGGCAAGCGCCGGCCCGCGGCACTGCCGATCCACGGCGACGCCGCCAAGACGATGGCCGCCATCGAGGCGCTGCTGGCCGAGCGCGGGGTGCAGGGCGACGGTGCTGCGCGCGCCGCAGCACTGCGCGACGGCAACCACTGGTGGCCCGGCTGCGAGGAGTTCCAGCCGTTCCTCGCCGCCCTCGAAGAGGCGCTGCCCGAGGATGGCATCATCGCCGTCGACTCCACGCAGCCCGCCTACGCGGCCGCGCACATGTGGCGCGGCGTGCGTCCGAACGCGTACCTGCCGTACGGCGGTTTCGGCACCCTCGGCCCGGCCCTGCCGATGGCGATGGGTGCCAAGCTCGGTGCGCCCGAGCGTCCGGTCATGTCGCTGTCGGGCGACGGCGGCTTTCTTTTCACGATCCAGGAGCTCGCCACGGCCGTCGATCTCGGCCTGCCGATTGCCGTCGTGATCTGGCAGAACAACGGCTACGGCGAGATCAAGGACTCGATGCTCCGCGCGGACGTGCCGCCGGTTGCTGTCGACACGTCGGCGCGCGATTTCCTCAAGATTGCTGAGGGCTTCGGCTGTCGCGCGGTGCGCGCCGAGACACTCGATGCACTGCCCGGCATCATCGGCGAGGCGTTTGTTGCCGATGGTCCGACGGTGATCGAGATCGTCGCAGAGCGCGTCGCGCCGTCGGCGCTCCCCGTTCGCTGACGCCGCGCAGAAGCGGTTGAGCGTTCGCTTTATCACCTCTCGATACCACATGTTCTCCCCAAAGAGAACGGTTTGCGCAAGATTGGAATCCGTTCGGTGAACCCACTTGCGCATCTACGAGAAGGCTGGCCTGATACGCGGACCTAGGCACTGGAGGGTCGTCCATGCGTGTCCCGCGAAGACTACGAGCAGCCGTTGTCGCCACCACGGCGATTGCTGCGATCGGCCTGACTGCTGGCGTGGCCGTGGCGTCTAATGGCGTCTCGATGTCGTACGTCGGCCGTGCTGCAGGTGGCGGCATGAACGCGAACGGCGGCGCCTCCGAGATCTCAGCGTACTCGCCGGCGACGCAGCGGCTCTTCGTGACCAATGGAGCGACGAACAAGATCGACATCTGGAACCTCGCCAAGCCCACCGCGCCGACGCTGATCACGTCGGTCGCACTGCCGAGCGCCACGGGTGTCCAGAGCGTCGCCACCAACGGCACGCTGGTTGCGGCAGCGGCAACCGCCGGTGACAACGTCGACGACAAGTTTGAGCCCGGCCGGATATTCATCTTCAACACCAGCGGCACGCTGGACACGCGGGCACCGCAGGGTGTCGAGGTCGGCATGCTGCCCGACTCGGTGCACTTCACCCCGGACGGTAAGACCATCGTTGTCGCCAACGAGGGCGAGCCGAAGGACTACTGCCAGGTCAACGGCGGGTACGTGCCGGCAAGCGACCCGAAGGGCTCGATCTCGATCATCGACACCACGGGTACGTCGCTGAGCGCCACCACGATCGACTTTTCGGCGTTCGATACCCAGGTCGCGGCGATTCGTTCTGCCGGTGCACGCATCTATGGTCCGGGCGCTTCGGTCGCCCAGGACATGGAGCCCGAGTATGTCGCGATCAGCGCCGACTCCAAGACGGCATTCGTGACGCTGCAGGAGAACAACGCGGTAGCCGAGATCAATCTCGCCACGAAGTCGATCACCCGCATCATGGGCCTTGGCTACAAGGATCACAGCCTCGTGGGGAACGAGCTGGATTCGTCCAACGAGGACAGCGCAACTACCACCAACAGCGGATCGGCCACGATCAACATCGTTAACCGACCGGTCTTTGGCATGTATGAGCCGGACAACATCGCGACCTTTACGGGAGCCGATGGGGCGCAGTACTTCCTCACAGCGAACGAGGGTGACAGTCGCGTGTACCCCTGTCTCATCGGTGGTACCGATACGACGCTGGGGCAAGAGGAACTCGACGACAACCGCCTGCGAAGTGGCGCGGGGCTCTTTGGCGTCACGCTCGGTGGACTCCTGACGACCGACCTCGTCTTCGACTCCCAGCTTGGCCGGACCAGGCCGACGCGTTTCGGCCCGTCCGACGCAAACACGATGACGGACTACAGCTCGGCGGGCGGGACGGCAGCATTCGTCGGCACGACTTCGAACACGGCGGCTGGCGGGTCAGCGGGTGCGCAGTTCAAGTCGGTCTACCTGATCGGGGCGCGTTCCATGTCGATCTGGAAGGTACCGGCTGGAGCAGGCATCGGCTCCGCGGTACTGGTTTCCGACACGGGCTCTACGATCGAGCGGATGGCCGCCGAGCGCGTGCCCGCGTACTTCAACAGCGATGGCAACCCCACCACGGGTGGCTTCAACGCATTGGATTCGCGCAGCCCGGCCAAGGGCCCGGAGCCGGAGGGCATCGCCGTCGGCAAGGCCTTCGGCATGCAGCTCGCCTTCGTCGGTCTGGAGCGCCAGAACGGCGTGATGGCCTTCGACGTCTCCAATCCGGCTAGCCCCCGCTTCCTGGACTACCTCAACACCGCCGACTACACGAAGGTGTCAGGCCTGAACTACGCCAGCAACACCAACGCCGGCGACGTCTCGCCGGAGGGCATTCTCTTTGTCCGCGCCTCCGACAGCCCGACGGGTAAGCCGGCCCTAATCGTCTCCAACGAGCTCAGTGGCACGACGGCGATCTACAACCTCAACGGCACGGCGGTGAAGCCGGGCGCCCCGACGGGCGTCAGCGCCAAGGCCGACGGCCGCTCGGCCGTCGTCTCCTGGACGGCGCCGAAGGAGGACGGCGGCGGTGCGATCACGAGCTACGTTGTGACGTCGAAGCCCGGTGGCTACACCTGCACGGCTGATGCGACCGCGTCGTGCCGCGTGGACGCGCTGCCGGCGAACCGCAAGTACACGTTCACCGTCAAGACGCGCAACATTGCGGGCGAGAGCCCGGCCTCCGACGCAACGGCGGAGATCACCACTGGTTCGTTCAAGCCGAAGGCCCCCAACGGCGTCACGCTTCGTGCCGGTGCGACCTCGATCCGCGTGATGTGGAAGCGCTCGCCCGACAACGGCGGCGTGAAGATCGACAACTACATCGCGACGGCCAAGCCGGGTGGCAAGACGTGCTCGTCGACGGCTCGCTCGTGCGTGATCGAGGGGCTCACCCCGGGCAAGAAGTACTCCGTCAAGCTCGTCGCGGTCAACGCCGTCGGCAACTCGGCGGCCGTTGGTACCGATCGTGTCCTCGTCGGCTTCGTGCAGGGTGCGAAGACGATCGCTCAGGACTCGCCGGTTGCGCTGCGCTGGCTCGTGCGCACGCACTCGCCGGGCAAAGTGGTCGGCAGCGTGACGTCTGGCGACTGCTCGATCGCGAGCGGACGCCTGGTTGCCACGGGCACCGTCGGCTCGACCTGCTCGGTGAAGGTGACCGTCGGCCGTGCGGCCGGCTTCGCGTCGATGACGCGGGTTGTGGATCTGGAGATTCGCGCGCCGCGCGACTACACGGACCTCTTCGCCCGCGCCCGTACGCGCTGAGCTCACCACGTACCAGCGGCGGACGTTGCTCCGCCGCTGGTACCGTGGGCGCATGCCCGTCCGGATGCGCACCGCGGTGCTGCTCGCAGCCATTGTCTGCGCGGTGACGCTTGCACCCACCGCGTACGGGGCATCCGAGCAGCGCTGGACGCTCGTCGCCGCGCATCCGCACGATCCGACGGCGTTCACCGAGGGTTTGGTCGCGCACGAGGGAGCCCTGCTCGAGAGCACCGGCCGAGACGGTGCGTCGACCGTTCAGCGCGTAGATCCTGCGACGGGTACGGTGCTGCAGCAGCATAGGCTTGCCGCCTGGCTGTTCGGCGAGGGTCTGACGGTACTGAAGGGGGCCGCGATCCAGCTGACGTGGACGGAGCACCGGATCTTCTCGTACGACCCGCGCACGCTCGCCCGCACCTCAGCGCGCCGCTACCCCTTTGAGGGCTGGGGCCTGACGACCAACGGCCGCCGGCTGATCGCCAGTGACGGCACGAGCACCGTGCGCTGGCTCGACCCGACCACGCTGAAGGTCACGCGCCGAATCACCGTACACGACGGGCAGCGCACAATCGACGGGCTCAACGAGCTCGAGCTGATCGACGGGGTGCTGTGGGCGAACGTCTGGCCCAGCGACCGCATCGCGCTGATCGACCCGGCCGACGGACGCGTGCGCGCATGGCTCGATCTGCGGCGTCTGCGCACGCAGTTGAGCGCGCCCGGCGAAGTGCTCAACGGCATCGCACGGTATCCGGGCGCGAGCACGATCGCGGTGACAGGCAAGTACTGGCCGCAGCTGTTCGAGATCCGCCTTGGCGGCCAGATCCCTGCCTAGTTCCGGATGGGGTCAGACCCCAAACGGAACCTAGACCAGCTCGAAGCGGATCGGCAGCGCGCCGACCTGCAGCGTGCTGGCGCCGAGGGCGTGGAGCTTTTCCTTGCCCTCGACGATCGTCAGGAAGTGGTTGCCCGCCAGCTGGCCCGCCTTCGAGGCGAAGCAGCACGGCCCGTACGGGAAGAGCAGCTCGCACTCGGAGATGCCGCCGGGGTACCACAGGATCTCACCAGGGGAGGGATGGCTCGTGGCGTCCTCGAACGGCACGCCGAGGTCGAAGTCGCCGAGCGGGATCCAGCACGACTCGCCGCTCCAGCG
>CAINDT010000101.1 GCA_903847495.1 uncultured Actinomycetes bacterium | reverse complement strand
TTGCCGACGAGCGTGGCGACGAACCCGGCGGAAAGGCCGCGCGCGACGGCGCTGAGCATCGGGTCGCTATCGAGCTGGGAGCGGGCGCGCCCGGCGCGCAGCAGCACCCGCAGGCGGCTGCCCACCCAGAGCAGGAACAGCGCCCAGACGATCGCGCCGACGATGCCCATCTCCGTGAGGGTGGCCACGTAGAACGAGTGCGGGCCAAAGTCGGCCCTGCCCGTCTGGAACTGGTAGTAGACGGCGAAGTTGTTCACGCCGATGCCGAACAGCGGCGACTCCTCGAGCACTGGCACGATCAGCCCGTAGAACTCGACGTGCGCCTGCGAGGAGCGGTCGCCGGTCTGCGTGCGCGACTCGATGATCTGCTTCAGCTGCGTCGTCTTGACCGACCCGACGACGAGGGCGAGCGCACCGAGCACGACCAGTGCCGTCACGACCTGGCGGTTGAAGAAGCGCTTGCGGTACCAGCCGAGCAGCATCAGCACGCCGATGCCGATGCCGAGCAGTGCGCTGCGGGATTGCGTGAGCAGCAGCGCGACGAGCAGGATGCCGGCCATGCCCGACAGGAGCCAGCGGTGGCGCGCCACGAAGCCGTCGCGCGCGCCGACGATCAGCGCGGTCAAAAACAGCAGTGGCAGGGCGGTCATCAGCCCGAGGTGGTTGGGGTCTTCGGAGAGGCCGGTCAGGCGGTAGACGTTGGCCTGCCCGGTCACGCCGTACTGGTCGTACGTCGAGACGACGCCGTAGAGGTTCGCGCCGAGCGCCCGGGCGCCGGGGAAGATCGGCTTGAGGAAGATCGCGTCGAGCTCGATGCCGGTCGTCGAGCGTACGGCGGTCTGCAGCAGACCGTACGCGGCGCTGAGCGTCACGCCGACGGTGAAGGCGCCAGCGAGCAGCCACCACAGCCGCTCCCCGCGGCGCGCGACGTGTGTGATGGCGCAGAGCAGGAAGGTGGCGAAGATCAACCACTTGATGATGCCCTTCGTCCACTGGTCAACGGCCTGCGTCGTGTCGAGGCCGAGGAGCCCGCAGAGGTGCACGCTCAGGAGCAGGAGCACGAAGCCGCCGACCACCGTGGACGCCGACGACAGGCGTGTGTCCCGGCGGACGATCCGGTCGAGCACGAATAGCCCGATGAACAGCAGCTGCAGGAGATCGACCAGCGTCACGCGACCGGCGGCGTTCCACGACATCTTCTGCCACGTCGCCGTCAATGCGGCGAGCAGCAGGATGCCGTCGAGCAGAGAGAGGCCGCGAAGGTGGCGCACGGACACAGGGTACGCGGCGCGGGGGACCAGCGGCCGTCGCCGCGTCTCGCACGGCGCTCCCGTGTACGATCCGCCGCGCCATGGAGGCTGATGCCACACCGCCGGTCGCGTGCCGGAAGACGTCGGCGACCGTTCGTTACGGCATTGCCGCGATCCTCGTCGTCTTCTACGCCGAAGGCCTGCTGCGCGGGGGGCCGTGGTACAGCTGGGTGCTGTTCGGCGCGCTCTTCGTGCCCGCTGCGTACGGCCTCATGCTGACCACGCGCGCGCTGCCGCGTGGGCTGCGCCCGCGGGCGATCGATCTGGCGCTGACGACGGCAGCTGCGCTCACCGTCGCCGCGGGTGTGCGCGAGGCGGGACTCTCGCCGGTGCTCGCGGCCTCGCTGATTGGTGTGGTCGCAGCCATCGTCTCGACGTTCCACAACCGCATCGCCCACGCCGCCGTGCCGCTGTACTGCGGCGCGTTCGCGGGCATGACGTCCGAGCTCGTGCTCGCGGACTGGCCCGCCGTTGCGCTGTCGGGTCTGATTGCGGGTGTGCTCGTCTCGCTCCTGCGCGCGACGTGGGACGGTGTCGGCGGCAAGCTCGGCCTGCTGGCCTTCGGCGGCGTCTACCTCACGGCGATCCTCGCTCGCGCCCTCGGCACGATTGGCGCTGGCGCCCCGGTGCTCGAGCTCGACCGCGCCGATCGCCTCGCCATCATCGCCGTGCCGCCGATTGCCGTAGCGGTCACATGGGCGCTGCGTCACCGCGGGTTGTCGCCGGTGATGGCGTCGGCAGCGCCGACGGCCGCCTTCACGATCCTGTTGATGCTGCTCGACAACCGGACGCCGCTCGGCGACCTGATGGTCTTCAGCGTCACGCCCCTCTGCGTGGCGTGGTTCGGCGGCAGCTTCATCGGGATGACCGCGCCCGGCCGCGTCGGCGGCCGGCTCTGGCCGCTGCTGATCGCCGCGACGCTGTTCGGCGTGCTGCAGATCGGCTTCAAGCCGAAGATCGCGGGCTTCGGCGGCGACTTCGGCGCGTCGGCCGTCGTCGCCGTGCTCGCGATGGTGGGGTTCATCGAACTCGTCAGGATCGTCGGCCAGCGGTCGCGCAACGCGCCCGGCATTGCCTCTTGATGGTCTAGCCGGCGACGAGTCGCAGGGCATTGCCGGATGGGTCCAGCACCTGCCACGCGTCACCGAGTTCGACCGTCGTACCGCCGGCCGCACGGACCTGCTTGAGCACGCGCTCGCGCTCCGCGAGATCGGGCAGGACGACGGTGACGTACCCGAGTCGCGCCGTGCCCGGACCGCTTGGATTCTGGCCGGCGCTCAGCCACGTGTTCGCGCCGATGTGATGGTGGTAGCCGCTGGCTCCGAGGAACGCGGCCTGCGGGCCATAGGTCGCCATCAGCTCGAAGCCGAGGACGTCGCGGAACCAGTCGATCGTGGCTGGCATCTCTGCGACCTTCAGGTGCACGTGGCCGATCGTCGTGCCGACCGGCAGGCCGGCGTATGGCGTTGAGCCGGCCGGGTCGACCTCGGCCAGCAGGCTGGGCAGGTCGAGCGCAAGCGTGGTCATCAGCTCCTGGACCTTGCCCTCCCAGATCTCGCGACCGCGGTCAGCGTAGAGCTCGATGCCGTGGCCGTCGGGGTCGCTCAGGTAGATCGCCTCACTGACGACGTGATCGCTAGCGCCTTCGACGGGAATGTGGTCGTCGATCGCGTGCTGCACCCAGGCGGCGAGGTCGCTGCGCGTCGGGAGGAGCAACGCCAGGTGGAACAGTCCCGTGCTGCGATCGACCGGTGTCGCACCCGGTTCCTCGACGAGTTCGACCAGCGTGGCGCCCTCGACGCCGAGCAGGGCGCGGCCATCGTGGCGCTCGTGCAGGCGCAGGCCGATCGCCTGCTCGTAGAAGCGCACGGTGCGGTCGAGCTCGGCGACGACGAGGCTGACGACGCCGAGGCGGGTGTGGGTGTCGATGGGGGAGACGGTGCTCATGCGAACCAGTGGGCGGGGCGAAGGGCACCTCCTCCAACGCGCACGGGCGCTGAGGCATTCCGTCCGGGGGATTCCGCCACCCAACGGCGAACCTCGCGCAGACTGGGACCATGCTGCGACGCCTTCTCTGCATCTGCCTGGCCGCATTCGGTCTGCTCGTTCCCGCATCGGCGCTCGGCGCGAAGGCGCCGGCGGCGACCGTCGGCAAACCGCGTATCGAGTCCGTGCGGGTGCTGCGTGCCGACGACTCCAGCCGAGTCGCCGTTGCCGTTGTCGTCCGCCATGCCGCGTTGGGCGACGTCGCGATTGGCGCGCAGGGCGTCGGCACCACGACGGTGATCCTCTCACGGTTCGTCGGCGACCGGAACTTCTCAATCGCCGGCGGCAGCGCCTCGTGGTCGCTGCCTACCGCGGGCGCCACCGCCGCGCTCTACGTGGTCACGCTCAACGCCAGGCAGGGGAAGGCCGTCGAGGCGGCCTCGACCGACGGTGTGCTGCGCGCGCTCGTCCTCGTCGACGAGCGCGTTCGCGCCCGTGGGCGAGTACCCGCGCGGAACGGCAACTTCGACCAGCGCGACGCGCGCGTCGTGCCGGTGGCGAGTGCGCCCGTGGCGCTGCCACCGCTGCTTACGGGCGGGGGACGCCGCGTCGCCATCGGCGCGGACACCCGCGGGCGGTCGTTCGTCGAATCGGCCACGATTCCCGTCTCGGGCGGGCGCACGCTCGTCCTCGCACCGCGCGCGCTCGTCCCGACCGCCGGTGAGCCCGCGACGCTCGGGGGGAAGGCGACGCTGCTCGACGCCGATGGCGCGGTGCTTGCCACCTTCGCCACACCGCCTGGCGTCACCTTCGCGGTCAGCCCGACCGGCAAGCGCCGCGGGACGCTCGTCTGGCCGGCGATCCAGCCCGAGGGCGCGGAACCGATCGAGGCGGGGACCGCGCTGCTATCGCCGCCGCCCACGCGCTGATTCTGCCCGTCCGCGCCGAGAGCTTCGCCGCCTGCGTGTCGTGTTGAGCGCTAGCTAGCGCAGCTTGCGGATCACGCCGACGAGCACGAGGGCGCCAGCGGCGGCGATCGCGATCGGGGCGATGCGCTTGGCGGAGGCGGTGGCCTCCATGCGCGCCGTGTCCGCCGACGAACCGAGATTGCCGACGGCCTCGACGAAGCCCGCCTGCGCGGCCTCAGCCTCGGCACGAGCGGCAGCGATGGTCTTGTTCTCGCGCATCAGCGCTCTCCCTGCAACGTCGTGTCCTCGGCGCTCGGGGGCACGATGCCGAGCTCGGCCGGGGTGCCCTTGGCGATGCCGAGCGCCGTCTCCGGAATCGGCGGACCGACCTTCTGGAGGATCGTCTTACCGACGAAGCCGCACAGCGCGGCGAGGACGAGGAAGCCGACGGCGGTGATCAGCGCGGCGAGCCAGATCGCAACGACGTTGGCGAGCGCCCAGATGATGCAGATCATCACGGCGAAGAGCGAGAGGAAGGCGAGGGCACCGGCGAACACGAGGAGGCCGACGCCGGGCGCTGCCTGCTGCGCCTTGGCCTTGACCTCGGCCTGGGCGAGCGCGATCTCGGCGCGGATCAGGCGCTGGCCTTGCTCGGAGACCTTGAAGGCGCTCTCCTGAAGTCGATCGACGATCTGTCGCATGGCTCGGATGCTACCCGCTCACCGAGGAGGCCGCAGCGATCTCTGCGGCTTCCCACTCTTTCATCAGCTGACGCAGCTCCTCCTGACGCTGGCTGTGCGCCTTGGCGGTCTGGCCGAACAGCTGATGATCGGCGCGCACGCTCGCGTCGGCGAGCTCGGCCTCGAGCGCCGCGATCGTCTCCTCCTTGGCCGCGACCTCCGCCTCGAGCTCGCGGACGCGCTGCTGCTCAGGGGTCAGCTTCGTCGGGCCCTTGGGCTTCTTCGCCTTCGCCGGCGCTGGTGCGTTCGTCTTCTTGACGGTCTTCTCGCGCACGCCGCCATCCGTCGCGGCGAGGAAGTCCTCGTAGTCCCCGTCGCGTCGCACCAGCGTGCCGCTCTCGATCGAGAGCGTCTCCTCGGCGATCGCGTCGATCAGCGCGCGGTCGTGCGAGACCAGCAGGATCGCGCCGTCGTAGGCGTCGAGTGCGGCCTCGAGCGCCTCGCAGGCCTCGACGTCGAGATGGTTGGTCGGCTCATCGAGCACCAGAACGTTGGCGCCGGTGGCAACCATCTTGGCGAGGAGCAGCCGACGACGCTCGCCACCGGACAGCACATCGACCTTCTTCTCGACCTCGCTACCGGGGAACATGAAGCGACCAAGCAGCGTGCGGCAATCGGTCGTGCCGAGCGGGCTGCCGGCGCTCATCGCCTCGAGCACCGTCGCGTTCGCCGGCAGGTCGTCGGCATGCTGCGAGAAGTACGCGATCTCCGCGTTGTAGCCGAGCTTGATCGCACCCTTGGCGGGCTGGCGCTCGCCGATCAGCGTCTCGATCAGCGACGTCTTGCCCGAGCCGTTGGGGCCGATCACGGCCATCCGCTTGCCGCGCTCGAGCACGAACGAGCCATCTTCGAAGAGCGTGCGGTCGCCCGCCGTCAGCGTGAGGTCCTTCACCTCGAGCACGTCGCGGCTCGGCTTGAGCGTCTTCGGGAAGCCGAATTTGAGCTGCGCCTCGCGCTGCGGCATGTGGACGCGCTCGATCTTGTCGAGTCGCTTGCCGAGCGACTTCGCCTGGCGAGAGCGCGTGCCGGCACCGAAGCGGCTGATGAAGCCCTCGAGACGCTTGATCTCCTCCTGCTGGCGCTCGTACTGCTCGATGGCCTGCGTCTCCTCGAGGATGCGCTCCCTGCGGTACGCGGAGTACTTCATGTTGTAGTTGCGGGCGCGTCCGCGGCCCAGCTCGACGACGCCCGTCGCGACGGCCTCGAGGAACCAGCGGTCGTGCGAGACCACGAGGACGGCGCCGGGGAACTCCGAGAGCTCGTTCTCGAGCCATTCGAGGTTCTTCAGGTCGAGGTGGTTGGTCGGCTCGTCGAGCAGCAGCACGTCGGGGTTCGCCGACAGCGTGCGCGCCAGCGCCGCGCGCGTCAGCTCGCCGCCCGAGAAGGTCGAGAGCTCACGCTCCATGTCCGCCTGTTCGAAGCCGAGTCCGCGCAACACGGACTCGACGTGAACGCGCCACGTGTAGCCGCCGACCTGGTCGAACTCGGCCTGCGTCGTCGAGTAGGCGTGCATGGTGGCGTCGGAGTGGTCGCCGCCCGCCATCGCCTGCTCGAGCTCGGACAGGCGCCGCTCGATCGACTCGACATCGCCGAGCAACTCGGCCACATAGAGCCCGAGCGTGCGGCCGTCGGCGCGGGGCGGACGCTGGTCGTGCAGCGCCACGCGCCAGCCGCGCGGAATGCCGACCTCGCCGCTATCGGGCGCCATCTCGCCGGCGATGATGCGCAGCAGCGTCGTCTTGCCGACACCGTTGCGCCCCACGAGGCAGAGGCGCTGGCCGGTGCTGACGCGCAGCGAGACGTCGTCGAGCAGCGTGCGATCGCCGAACGACTTCGTCACGCCTGCGAGGTGCATGGTGGCCACGGAGGCAGGGTAGGTCAGTACCAATGACGGGGATGCGGTCACCTGGGTAATGGAGGCTCGAATTTAAATCGATACCACCATTCATTTATGGTTTTGTTATCTTTTTTTCGGCACCTACTTTGGAGACCATCACCCGTGCTCTACGACACCCTTTATGCGATCCACTCGCCGTTCGTGTTTCTGTGGCTTAGTTGCCTCTTCCTGACGCTGATCTTCGCAGCAATCACGTGGCT
>CAINDT010000100.1 GCA_903847495.1 uncultured Actinomycetes bacterium | reverse complement strand
GTGCGGGCACGACTGCTCCGTCGACGCCTTCCCCTCGGCCTCGTCCACCACGATGTTCGTGATGTTGTGCTCGATGTGGGAGTAGTCGCCGAAGAAGTTCTCGAACATGCTCCGGATGCCGTCGTGCCCCTCGAACGTGATGTGGGCGCTCTGGATCGTGAAGGTGGCGTCCGGGGCGAAGAAGGAGAGCGCGCCCTCCATGTCCTTCGCGTCGACCGCGTCGAAGTACGCGCCCGGTGCCTGCTTGAGGTGTGCCCGATCGTGCATCAGACGGTCCAGTCGGTGTCCGTCACGGGGAAGACCTCGGGGCTCTTGGCGCCCTCGCGCTTGTAGATCATCATCTTGCGGCGGAACTCGCAGATGACCTCCTTGCGCTGGTTGAGGCCACGCGAGCGGATCCCGACGATGCCGACGTACGGGCGGCTCGACGACTCGCGCTTCTCGAGGACCTCGGACTCGCACCAGAGGGTGTCACCGACGAAGACCGGGTTGGGCAGCTTGATGTCGTCCCACGCCAAGTTCGCCATTGCGTTCTCCGAGACGTCGGTCACGGACAGGCCCGTGACGAGCGCGATCGTGAACGCCGAGTTGACCAGGATCTTGCCGAACGGCGAGGCCTCGGCGAACGGCGCATTGAAGTGCGACTGGTTCGTGTTCATGGTCAGGTTCGTGAACCACGTGTTGTCGACCTCGGAGATCGTGCGGCCCATGCGGCTGCGATACACGTCGCCGATCTCGAAGTCCTCGTAGAAGCGGCCTTCCCAGCCCTTGACAACGCCCATGTCTGTTCCTCCTGGTGGTGGTCGGATTATCCGCGGGTCTCGCGGATCTCGGTGAAGATGTCGAGCGGGCACAGGGCCGACACGACGGGGTTCGGTACGTCGACGATCTCCGAGATGCGGAGGTCGACGGTGGCGGAGCAGAGCACGTACGCCTGCTCCCGGCTGAGGCCGACTTCGTCGCCCAGCCACTGGATCATCGCCTCGATCGCGTTCTGCGCGGCGAGCGTGGTGTCCATCGGGCGGATCTGCCCCTGGCCGTCGATCGGCAGACCGGTCGTGCTGACGTGCCGGCGCGCGCGGAAGGCGGGCTCGGTCGATTCGATCAGCGGCGTGTTCGGCCGGTGCTTGACGTCACGCAGCACCGTCACGCGGACGCGGACCTGGCCATGCGTCTCGATCGCGAACGCGCAGACCTCGCCGTCGCCCTGGCAGAAGTGCACGTCGCCGAGCGAGAGCAGAGCGCCGGGGACATCGACGGGGAAGAAGATGCTGGAGCCAGCGCGGACCTGCGGCACGTCGAGATTGCCGCCGAGCTCGCGCGGTGGGATCGTGCGCGCGCCGGTCGAGGCGATCGGCTCCGTGGCGGGAATCGCGCTGTGGGCCGTGGGCGGCAGCGCGCCGACAGCGGCCTCGCGCTCGTTCCAGAATGCCAGCCGCTCGGCCGACGGGGCCACGCCGATCACGCCGACGAACGGATCCGCGGGGATGCTGACGCCCGGGATGCGGCCGCTCGTCGCGAAGCCGTCGTGCAGGCCCCACGTGACGAGGAAGTAGTCGGGGAAGCGATCCGCCAGCAGGCCGAACCCCGGCACAATCGCCGTCGAGCCGAAGGTGTCGGTGCGCACGTCGAGGATGTCAACCTGCAGCACGTCGCCGGGCTTGGCCCCCTTCACGAAGATCGGGCCGGTCATCGGATGCGGCGCGTCGAAGTCGACGTTCTTCAGATCTGCATCCGTCATGGTCGGCAGGATCTGCCCGTCGATGCCGTCACGGCAGTCGACGAGGATCTCGTCGCCGCTCTTCACCTCGAGCGCGGGCGGGATGTCCGGGTGCCAGCGGTTGTGGCCGGTCTCGGGCGCGTCGACGAGGCGCTTGCGGACCGGGGGATCAAGACGGTGCTCGGCCATCAGCGCGTCAACTCGTCGAGGCGGTCGGCTGCGGCGCGGGCGCGGGCGGCCTCGGCGTCGGTCCAGGTGCGCGGTGCGGTCAGGTCGTGCACGGACAAGAGGCCGACGATTTCACCGTCGGCGTCGCGGTTGGCGGTGACGATCTGCGCCTGCATGCCGCCGAACATCGCACGCATCTCGTGGTAGCCCGGGTCGTCGGTCGTGACGTTGCAGTCGTCCTCGACCACTTGGCTGGCACCGGCCTGCATCTTGAGGACGACGGGCTGCTTCGACATGTCGAGCCGCGGCGTGTCGCGGATCGAGTCCGTGCCCGGCTCGCAGTGCTCGTAGGCGATCGGGAAGACGCTCACGTCGGACTTCAGGCGCAGCGTGGCGCGTTGCACGTTGAGGTCGCGCGCGACGGCCTCGAGCTCGGCCTGAATTGCGGCGTCGTTCACTGCGCCCACTCCAGCGTGGCGTCGCGGGTCGCCTCGTCGAGCGCGGCGAGGATATCGTCGCCGAGCGGCTCCTCGAAGGCGGGCAGGACGGCGTCGAGCTGGTCGGCGCTCGAGGCGCCGAGGATCGGCGCGGTCACGGCCGGCTGTGCGAGGACCCAGCCGACGGCGACGCGCGCCGGCTCGAGCCCCGCCTCGTCGCAGATCGCGAAGATGCGCTCGGACTTCTCGAACATCGTCTCGTTCCAATAGCGCCGGCGATAGGTGTTGCCGCTCATGCCCGGCAGCGAGAAGCGCCCCGCTGGCGGATCCTCGTCGGGACGGCGTCCGCGGTGCTTGGCGGTCAGGAATCCGCCGGCCAGCGGGTTGTACGAGATCACGCCGATGCCCTCGGTCTCGGCCAGCGGGAAGATCGCGTGCTCGCAGTGGCGGTGGAGCAGGTTGTACCGCGGCTGCAGGCAGGCGAAGCCCTCGACGCCGAGCCGCGCGGCCGCGATCGCCGCTTCGGCGGTCTTGACGGGGCTGAAGTTGCACGACCCGCCGTAGAGGATCTTGCCCTCGCGGCGCAGATCCTCGAGCACGTCGAGCGTCTCCTCGACGGGCGTGTGTGGATCCATCTGGTGCACCTGGAACAGGTCGATCCAGTCCGTCTGCAGCCGCCGCAGGCTGGCCTCGACGCTGCGGCGGATATGCAGCCGGCCGTTGCCGCGCTGGTGGGGTGCCGGTCCCATCGGGAAGTGGCACTTCGTGGCCAGCACGACGCGGTCACGTCGGCTCGCGATGATGCGGCCGAGGATCTCCTCGGTCAGACCGTTCGTCTCGATGTCGGGCGGGATCGGATAGGCATCGGCGGTATCCAGGAACGTCACGCCCGCGTCGAGCGCTCGATCGACGATGCGCGTCGCCTCGGCCTCGTCGGCCTGGCGCCCGAACGTCATCGTGCCCAGGCAGGCGCGCGAGACGCGGAGCCCCGTTCGTCCCAGATTGACGGTGTCCATCAGACGCCCGGCTTCAGCGGCCTAGGCGTTGCCGACGCTCTCGCCCTTGAACCACCGGATCACGACGTCGGCGGACAGCTCGGGCTGTTCCATCAGATTCGTGTGGCCGGAGCCCTCGACGATGTAGAACTCGGAGCCCTTGATGTTCTCGTGGATCCAGCGCGCACCGGCACCGTCCGGGCCCGCATCGATCGGCGTGAGGCAGTCCTCGGAGCCGACCATGACGAGCGTGGGGGCGGTCACCTTTGCGGCGTACGGGCGCAGGTCCATGTCGCGCATCGCGGCGCAGGCGCCGGTGAAGACCGGGACCGAGCAGTTGCGCTCGAGCACGCCCTGGATGACGCCGACCGTCTCGTCGCCGGCGGGGGTATCGAGGAACTCGCGCGACAGGCACTTCGTGGCGATCTCCTGGGCAAGGCCGCGGCCGCCCATGCCCTGAGCCTGCGCCAGCGCGGCCCAGACGTCCCAGTGCGAGCGCGCCATGTAGTCGCTCTTCGCCATCGGGCAGTCGAGGACGAGGCGGTCGACGTACTCGGGGTGACGGCCGGCGAAGGCCAGCGACACCATGCCGCCCATCGACGTGCCGTGGACGTGGGTCTTTTTGATGCCGGCGTCGTCGAGGATGGCCTTGAGGTCATCGGCCCAGAGGTCCATGTCGTAGTGCTGCTCGGGGCGATCCGAGTTGCCATAGCCACGCAGGTCCATCTCGATGACCTTGAAGTGCGGGGTCATGAGGTGGGTGACGAAGCCGAAGTTCTCGTGGGCGAAGCCCGCGCCGCCGATCTGGAGCAGGTGCTCCTCGCCGTCGCCGTGGATGTCGTACCAGATGTTGACTCCGTCGATATTGACCTGCGACATGGCTCTCTCCTCCGTGTGCGGTTTGTCGCGCCCTAGTAGGAGCGCGGCATCTTCAGGACGTGCTGCCCCAGGAAGGCGAGCACGAGATTGTTGTTGATCGGCGCCGTCATGTAGAGACGCGTCTCGCGGAACTTGCGCTCCACGTCGTACTCCTCGGCGAAGCCGAAGCCACCGTGCGCATCGAGGCAGGCATTGGCGGCCTGCCACGAGGCCTCAGACGCCAGCAGCTTCGCCATGTTGCCCTCGGCGCCGCAGGGCTCGCCGGCCTCGAACAGCTCGGAGGCGCGGCGGCGCATCAGGTCAGCGGCCTCGACAGCCGCGTAGGCGCGGGCGATCGGGAACTGCACGCCCTGGTTGGCGCCAATCGGGCGGCCGAAGACCTCGCGCTCCGTGGCGTACGCCGCGGCCTTCTCGATGAACCAGCGGCCGTCGCCGATGCACTCGGCGGCGATCAGGATGCGCTCGGCGTTCATGCCGTCGAGGATGTACTTGAAGCCCATGCCCTCCTCGCCGACGAGCGCGTCGGCCGGGAGCTTGAGGTTCTTGATGAAGACCTCAGTCGTGGCGTGGTTCATCATCGTGCGGATCGGGCGCGCGTCAATTGCGTCGCCGGCCTCGCGCAGATCGACAAGGAACGTCGACAGGCCCCACCACTTGGGCTTGCCCTCGACGGGCTCCGACGTGCGCGCCAGCAGCAGCATCATGTCGGAGTGGAAGAAGCGGCTCGTCCAGATCTTCTGGCCGTCAACGACCCACGTGCCGTCGTCCTGCTGAACCGCGCGGGTGCGGATGGCGAGCGAGTTCGAACCGGCGTCGGGCTCGGTCACGCCGAACGCCTGCAGGCGGATCTCACCCGAGGCGATGCCCGGGAGGTACGCGGCCTTCTGCTCTTCCGAGCCGTGGCGCAGGACGGTGCCCATGATGTACATCTGGGCGTGGCAGGCACCGGCGTTGCAGCCCTGGTGGTTGATCTCCTCGAGGATGATCGCGGCGTCGGACTCGCTGAGACCGCCACCGCCGTACTGCTCGGGGATCAGCGCACCGAGCCAGCCGTCCTCCGACAGGCGTCGGACGAACTCGGTGGGGTAGCCCTGCTCGCGGTCGAGCTCGCGCCAGTACTCGCCGGGGAACTGCTTGCACAGCTCCGCAACGCCCTCGCGGATCATGGACTCGTGCTCTTGTGCCTCTGTCATCGCCATGTGGGGATCCTAGTCCGTAATACCTTCGGGGAGCAAATGTCTACCCCTGATTCGTGCGGGAACCACGGGCGGATGGACGGATCCGCTACCTGACGCCCGAGTCCGGCTACGGTGCCGCCAACCGATTGGGAGGAGACACCCGATGAGCGACGAGCTGTTCGAGACTGGCCTGCGGATCCGCAAGGAGGTGCTCGGCGAGGAGTATGTGGAACGCTCGCTGGCCAACGCCGACGAGTTCTCGATGGACTTCCAGCGCATGGTCACCGAGTACTGCTGGGGCGCCGGTTGGGGTCGCTCGGCGCTGAGCAAGCGCGATCGCTCGCTGATGAATCTCGTGATGATCGGCTCGCTCAACCGCATGCACGAGTTCCGTCTCCACCTCCGGGGTGCGATCACGAACGGCGTGACGAAGGCCGAGATCCAGGACGCCCTGATCCAGCTCGCGATCTACGCCGGCATCCCCGCCGGCGTCGAGGGCTTCCGCATCGCCCGCGAGGTGTTCGCGGAGTGCGAGGCCGAGGGCATCGAGGTCAAGTAGTCGTGGCGGAGGAGCAGCCCGACCACATCGCGATCACGAAGGTCCGTCTGACGTCGCTCGGCGGGCTCGCGAGCAGCATGACCGTCAAGGACCATGAGCCGATCGTGGCGGACGAGCCGCTCGACTTCGTGGCGGGCGCACTCGCCGGCGGCGATACGGGGTGGACGCCAGTGCAGTACCAGTTGGCCGCGCTGATCTCGTGCGCGAACGTCGCGATCGCGATCACCGCGCAGGATCAGGGCTTCCAGCTCGACGGTCTCGAGATCCGCGCGCAGTCCGATCTCGACCTGCGCGGCCTGCTGGACGGCGACCCGGACCGCCAGCCGCAGTTCCTTCACATCGGCCTCGACCTGCGCATCCAGACGCCGGAGTCGGTCGAGCGCGTCGAGGCGCTGGCGCGGGAGTCCGACCGCCGCTGCCCGCAGCTCGGCCTGTTCCACCAGGCCAAGGTGCCAATGACCCAGACCTGGACGCGCGACGGCGAGCCGCTCTTCACCCTGACGTCGTGACGAGCAGGTTCGGAATGGGGTCAGACCCCATACCGAACCTGCAGGTCGAAGCGGACTCAGCCGCCCCAGATGCCGCAGGTGATGCCGCCGTCGACGTTCAGCTCGGTGCCCGTCACCCAGTTGGCCTCGTCGGAAGCCAGGTAGACGAACGCGTTGGCGTGGTCGACGGGCTCGCCGAGGCGGCCGAGAGGATGGAGGTTCTCGGCGAACTTCCGGGCCGCGGCTGGGTCGGGCTGGTCATTGAAGTACCCGTCGATCATCGGCGTGTTCGTGAAGCCCGGGCAGATGCAGTTGACGCGGATGTTCTGCTTGGCGCCGTCAAGGGCCATGCACTTCGTCAGCATGATCAGACCCGCCTTGGACGCGCAGTACGCCGCATCGGCGGGAATCGCCCACTGCCCTGCCATCGACGCCGTCGAGAGGATCGAGCCGCCGCCGCGCGCGGCGAGGTGGTTCCACGCCTCTTTCGCGCAGAGGAAGACGCTCTTCAGGTTCGTGTCGAGTTCCTTGTCCCACTGCTCCTCGGTGAGGTCCATCACGCCGCCGACGATCGTCACGCCGGCATTGCAGACGAGGGTGTCGAGTCCGCCGAAGCGACCGACCGTCTCCTCGACGACGCGATTGATCGACACGCGGTCCGTCACATCGATCTCGACGCCGAAGGCCTCGCCGCCGATCGCGTCGGCGACCTTCTGCGCCGTCTCGACCTTCAGGTCGGCGACCACCACCTTGGCGCCCTCCTCCGCGAAGCGATATGCCGTGGCTTCGCCGATGCCCGAGCCTCCGCCCGTGATCAGCGCCACCTTGTCCTGCAGTCGTCCTGCCATGTCGAGCCTCCTCCGACGTTCTCCTGCGGCAATCGTTGCGGGTGAAATCGAATCTGGCAAGGAGCAGAGGTATTGCGTACGATCCCCGGCATGGCACCGCGCACCGCGATCGCGAAGATCTGGGACGAGCACCTCG
>CAINDT010000099.1 GCA_903847495.1 uncultured Actinomycetes bacterium | reverse complement strand
GCGCGGCAAGGGCTTCTCCTTCTACGAGGAGGGCTCGCGTGTCCCGCTGATCGTCAAGGACCCGACGAACACGTGGACCAAGGACACGAAGGCCGGTCGCAAGCAACTGTTCTCGAGCGTCGACCTCGGCGCGCTGTTCCTCACGCTCGCAACGGGCAACGATGACTGGCGTAACGACCCGCGCTATGCGCACCTCAAGAAGCGCGCCGATATCGCAGGTGCACTGAAGGATCCGACCGCTAAGGGTCGGCCCTACATCGCGCATGCCACCGACGAAGAGGCGACGCTGCCGCCCCAGCTTGGCGGCGATGGCACCACCACCTACCCCGGGGCCAACCACATCACCGCGATCCGCACCCGGATCGGCAAGCTCGCACGCTATGCCTACTGGAAGGAAGGCGGCTACGAGATCGACGCCTCCAAGGGCATTGAGTGGGAGGTGTATGACTACCGCACGCGCGAGGGTCGCATGGAGATCGACAACATCGCGTACAAGCCCGAGGCGCAGCAGTTTGTCCGTGCCATGAAGAAGGTGCTGGCGCACGCGATGCAGAACGAGATCCAGCAGCCAGTGCCGTCGAATCTGCAGAACGCGCAGAACGCCGCGTTCGTCGCCTGGTTCGGCGACGCGACCGCCACGCCACCGGTCTCGCCGATCAAGATCGACAACTTCCGCACCACGGTGACGTGATCCCTCGGTGGATCAGGTTCGGTTTGGGGCCAGACCCCATTCCGAACCTGCTTCACTGACGTTCAGCGTGTGAGCAGCGCGGAGCGCCAACCATCGAGCACGATCTGGCGCTGCAGTTCCCAGCCCGTGTGGTTGAGTTCGTCCTCGATGCGCAGACCGCTGACGATGATGCGGTCGGGCAGGCCGTCGCGCTGGAGCAGCATCTCGATCAGCTTGCGTTCGATGTTCGCGACCACGAGGTCGGCCTCGGGCAGCGGCGCCATGATTGCGTCGCCCGTGACGATCTCGATGCGGTCGGCGTAGCCGTTGACGATCGCGTTCTCGCGCGTCGACTCGATCGCGTTCTGGTCGATGTCCATGGCCAAGATCGGGCTGTGCCCGCGGTAGGCGCCGATGATCGACAGCAGACCCGAGCCGCAGCCGAGGTCCAGGAGACGTCCGGGCGGCTCGTCGAGCAGCAGCTCGCCGGCGCCGCGCGTCGTGCCATGCGAGCCAGTGCCGAACGCATGTCCCGGCTCGAGAATGATCGCGTCGACGGGCTCATCGAGCCACGGTGGCCGCACCCAGAGGTCGCCGATCTGCGTGGGCTTGTGGAACTGTCGCCATGCGTCGCGCCAGCCGTCCGGCACGACCTCGGGGACGGCGGGCAGCCAGTCGGGCAGCACCGGCGCCGGTTCATCGACACCGAGGAAGCCGGCGAAGGCGATCGTCGAGCCGCGGGCGATCTCCTGCAACCCGCCGGGGAACGCCTCGAGCAGGATCGCGATCGCCTCCTCGGCGCGCTCGGCGGGGACGTCGATCTGCCAGCGGGTCAGCGGCGGATCAACCACGATGGCGACCGCGCAGGCGGTCGAACAGCCCGCCGCCCTCGCTCTTATAGGCGTCCTCGGGGATCGCCTTGTCGAGCTCCTCGGCCAGGCGACGCGCCTGCGGATCGATCGTGTGCGGCACGTGCACGGCGAAGATCACGTGCAGGTCGCCACGCCGCTTCGCGTTGCTGATCATCGGCATGCCCTTGCCGCGCAGCGTCTTGCGCTCGCCCGGCTGCGTGCCGGTCTGCAGAACCAGCGTCTCCGTGCCTTCCAGCGTCGGGACGTGCACCGTCGCGCCGAGCAGCGCCTGCGTGACGGTCAGATCCACGCGCACGTAGAGATCGAGTCCCTCGCGCTCCAGCGCCGGATCGTCCTCGACGTGGACCTGGACGTAGAGATCGCCAGGCGGCGCACCGGGATCGCCGGCGTGCCCCTGCCCCACGACGCGCACCTGCTGACCCGAGTCGATACCCGCGGGGATGCCAACGCTGACGGTCCGCCGCTCCGGCTGGGAGCCGCGGCCCTTGCACGCCGTGCACGGCGTCTCGACGATCGCACCACGACCACGGCAGGTCGGGCACGGGAGCTGGCGCATGATCTGCCCGAGCGGCGTGTTCGACACCTGCCGCACCTCGCCGATGCCACCGCAGGTCTCGCAGCCCACCGGGCGCGTGGGTGGCTCGGCGCCGGAGCCGCCACAGCGATCGCAGTCGCCGATGATCTCGACGTCCAGATCGCGCTGCGCGCCCGAGGCGGCCTCGCGCAGGGTGAGCGAGATGCCGACCGCCGCGTCCTGGCCGCCACGTGGACCGCGCTGGCGCGCACCCCCACCGAACAGGCCGTCGCTGAAGAACATGCCGAGGATGTCGCTGAGATCGCCGAAGTCGGCGCTGCCGGTCGTCTGGCCGGAGAACGCGGCGTGTCCGTAGCGGTCGTAGCGCACACGGTTCTCCGAGACGGAGAGCACCTCGTACGCCTCGGCGATCACACGGAAGCGCTCGCCGGCCTCCGGATCATCCGGATTGACGTCAGGATGATGCTGACGCGCGAGGTTGCGGAACGCCTTCTTGATGTCGTCGTCCGACGCATCGCGCGGAACCCCGAGGACCTCGTAGAAATCTTGCTGGGCAGACATCCGGCCGCATGGTATCCGGGGTCTACTGCAGCGACCGCCACACGGCGCCTGCGATCAGCAGGATGCCAAGCAGAAAGCCGAGCCCGCGGGTCATGATCAGCGTGATGATCATCAGCTTGCGCTCCGGTGGCTCGAGCTGCCGGGAGCCGAGCACGCGCACCGAGATCGCCCACGCCTGGTAGGCCGCCAGCCCGAGGCCGGCGGCGAGCAGCGCCCAGTTCACTCCTCGTAGACGTCCTCGACGTACGCGCTGAGCGCGGCCGCCGCACCGCGCACGGCGACGATCGCGTGCGCGTAGTCCATCCGCACCGGTCCGATCACGGACACGGCACCGAGCGTCCGGTGCGACAGGCCATAGCCCGCCGTGATCATCGCGACGGGACGCAGAGCCGCCTCCTCGTGCTCCTCGCCGATGCGGACGGTAATGCTGTCGCCCCGTAGCGCGGCACGCAACTGGCCGAGCATGACCGCGCGCTCCTCGAGCACGGAGGCGAGCTGCGTGAGCTCTTGCTGGTTCTGAGCGCGCAGCTCGCTCATCAACCGCGAGGCGCCGCCGACGACGAGACGGTCTGCACCTGCCTCAAAGAGCTCGTGGAAGACCGGCGCGATCGCGTCGAGGAACGCGCGCTCGCGCACCGGCAGCTCAGGGTCCTCCATGCGGCGCCGCACGGTGCGCTCGGAGATGAGGCCGCCCGTCAGCGTCTCGTTGAGATACTCGCGCGACCACTCGGCGAGGCCGGGATCGACGGGGCCATCGAACGCGAAGACGCGCTTGGCCACGGCGCCGGTACCGCTGATCAACAGCACCATCACGACCTGCGGCTGCAGCGCCAGGATCTCGATGTGTCGGATGTCGACCTCGGCGACGCTCGGGGCGCTGGCGATCGCGAGCAGGCTGGTCACCTGCGAGAGCGCCTCGGTGGTGACGCGCAGGGCGTCGTCAACCTCGCGCGAGGCCTCAGTCAGCTGCACCTCGAACGGCTGGGCGGAAATACGCTCGGCCAGCAGCGTGCCGGCGTAGAAGCGGTACCCGAGCTCGGTCGGCACGCGTCCCGCAGACGTGTGCGGATGCCCGAGCAGTCCGACCGACTCCAACCAGGCGAGCTCGTAGCGCAGCGTCGAGGCCGAGGTCTCGAACCCGCGGTTCTGCACCAGCGTCTTGGAGCCGACGGGCTGCCCCGAGGCGATGTGCTCCTCGATCACGGCACGCAGTACCTGCTGGCGACGTTCGGTGATATCGAGGTCAGGCAGGCTCATCGTCGATCAGCTCCGCGACGCAGTCGTGCAGCAGCATGCGCCCGCGACGCGCAAGCCGGATTCTACCGTTCTCGACCTGCGCCAGCCCGAGTCCCTCCAGTCGTGCCAGCGCCGCCTCATCGAGTACCGGTGCGATCTCGTCGAGCGCCACGCCATCGGCCAGCCGCAGGCCGAGCATCAGGCGCTCCTCGAGCCGGGTGCGGTCGTCGATCACCTCCGTCGTCGCGGATGCCGTGAGTGGATTCTCGAGGTAGGCGGCAAGCTTCGGGCCGTTGACGCGACGCTCGCCGCCCACCGTTCCCACCGCGCCGACACCCAATCCGAGATAGTCGCGCCCCTCCCAGTAGGCACGGTTGTGCCGCCCCTGATGCTCCGGACTGCGTGCGAAGGAGGCGATCTCGTACCAGTCGTAGCCGGAGTACGCGAGCGAATCGATCACCAGCTCCATGTGCCGCTCAAGGAGCTCGGCCTGCTCGTCGAGTCGCGCTCCGTGGTGGACGGCGAAGCGTGTGCCGGGCTTGGCCTCCAGCTCGTAGGCAGAGACATGGTCGGGGCCGAGCTCCTCGAGCGCGGCGAGGTCGCGACCGAGATCGCTCTCGCGCTCGCCGGGGATCCCGTAGATGAGGTCGAGCGATAGCGATGGAATACGCGCCGCGCGCAGCAGGGCAATGGCAGCGCGCACCTGGTCGGGCGTGGTTTCGCGCTCGAGCACGTCGAGCAATGGCTGCGCGAAGGTCTGCGCGCCGAGCGAAACGCGAATGCCGCGCTCGCCGAGTACCGCAGCAAGCGCCTCGTCGACGCCCTCCGGATT